>JAFPCJ010000128.1 GCA_017423885.1 Clostridia bacterium
GATGCACACCTGCCAATAACCCCTGGCTTTTGGTTATGGAGTATGTGGATAAGTATGATGTGTACGACCACCCCACTACCTGCCATCAGGAAAATACAGGAAATACCATTGTTTCAGCGCTTGGGGTGCAGCCTTACGAAACCGAAGCGTATAAGCTTTTTGTGGGTCACGGCATCCCGAATCTTATTGAGCGTATCGTTCCGAAGGAAATGCATACAAAAGAGCTTCTTGACGCATGCTTCGTGCATTTTATGGAGCATTACAGAGCACATTACCTTGATAAGACCGATGTGTACGATGGTATGCCGATGCTCGTGTCAGAGCTTCGGAAAAAGGGAATCAAAACGGCGGTGGTCTCCAATAAAATTCAGGAGATGACCGAGCGTATCGTCCAAAAGCTTTACGGCAATTCGTTTGACCTTGTGCTCGGAAAGCGTCAGGAGCTACCTGCAAAGCCTGACCCTGCAATGCTGTTTTACGCCTGCCGAGAGCTTGGAGTAGAGCCGGAAAGCTGTGCCTTTGTGGGCGACTCGGGTATGGATATGGCGGCGGCAAACGCGGCTTCTATGTGGGCGGTCGGCGTGCTTTGGGGCTTCAGAAGCCGTGAAGAGCTTGAAAATAACGGCTCACAGTATTTAGCCCGAGATGCACAGGAGTTGTTAAATTGTCTGACAGATATCTGAAAACGCGCTTGACTTGCTACAGCGGCTATGTTGTGCAGGCGGTCATAAATAATTTTCTGCCTATCCTCTTTGTGGTCTTGCAGGACGAATATGCACTTTCCTATGAAAAGCTCGGCAGAATAATACTTGTAAACTTTTCCATGCAGCTTGTTGCCGATATCTGCACACCTGCCTTTGTAAAAAGGCTCGGCTACCGCATGTCGGCGGTGTTGAGTCAGCTTTTGTCATTTATCGGCTTTTGGATGCTTGCGATACTTCCGTCACTCTTGGATGATGCGTATAAGGGAATACTTTGCTCGGTTCTGGTGTACGCCTTCGGAAGCGGACTTATGGAGGTGCTTTTAAGCCCTATTATCGAGTGCTTGCCCTCTAAAAGCCGAAGCTCAAGTATGGCGATACTTCATTCCTTTTATAGCTGGGGTCAGGCGCTTGCGGTGGTGGCTACTACTGCACTCGTGTTCCTTCTCGGCGGCGAAAATTGGCGCTTTATTCCGCTTTTGTGGTCGGTTTTACCTGCTGTTAACGCGGTTTCGTTTCTGCGCGTGGCAATGCCATCGCCAAAGACCGAGGGTAAAGGGGAGCGTATCAAAAAAATGGTGCTTTCGCGTGAGTTTATCTGCCTTGCAGTCTTTATGTTCTGCGCGGGTGCAAGCGAGATAGCAATGGCGGAATGGGCATCGGTGTTTACTCAAAGGGGACTTGGTGTAAATAAGGTTCTGGGCGACCTTTTGGGTCCTTGCGCCTTTGCATTGTTTATGGGAGCGGGACGAGTTATCTTTGCCGCATTTTCGGGAAAGCTTCAGATAAAAAAACTGCTTTTTGTAAACAATTTGCTTTGCGCGGCTTGCTACCTTACGGCGGCACTTTCCCGCCACCCTGTACCTGCGCTCATAGCCTGCGCTCTTTGCGGCTTTGCCATAAGTCTTGCATGGCCCTCTACCTATTCTATGGCGTCCGAGCGCTTTCCCTTGGGTTCAGCGGTGATGTTCAGCATCCTTGCTGTCTGCGGCGACCTCGGCTGTGCTGTGGGACCGTGGATTTTGGGACTTATTGCTGACCGCTTTTCCTTGCACGCAGGTATGCTTGTGTGCGCTGTTTTTCCTGTGATAATGATAGTGTCAAGTATAGTTCAGGGTGACACAAATAAAAAAACCGTTGCAAAAACAGACGATATATAATACAATAGAAAAAAAGAAAATGTTGGGGTGAAATTATGAAACGCGAGGACTATTTAAGCTGGGATGAATATTTCATGGGGATAGCTCTGCTTTCATCCATGAGAAGTAAGGACCCTTCAACGCAGGTGGGCGCCTGCATAGTGGATGGCGATAAGCGCATCCGTTCAATGGGCTATAACGGTATGCCGAGGTGCTGTAGCGACGAGGAGTACCCTTGGGGCAGAGGAGATGGGCTTGACTCAAAATACCTTTACGTCTGCCATGCTGAGCTTAACGCTATACTTAATTCCAATAACGGCTCGGTTCGCGGATGTACCTGCTATACAACACTTTTCCCCTGCAATGAGTGCGCCAAGGCATTGATTCAGGCAGGCGTTGCAGAGGTAGTGTATATGAGTGATAAGTATGCCGAGAGTGACAGCGTGCGCGCATCCAAGCGTATGTTTGATTCGGCAGGCGTTAAGTATCGCGAGTACATACCGGCACAAAAGACCACCAAGCTCGATCTGTAAACGGAAGAAGAATATAAATATCATTGCCGTAGGGCTTTTTCTCCGACTTGTCCGTATTTTTTTCAAATCCTATGGCGTCTCACCGCGTAGGGACAGACCGGACGGTAAGTCCCTGCGAATTGCCGTCTAAAAAAGATCCATTTAATAAAAAAAGAGAACAACTCGTCCCTTGGGAAGAATTGTTCTCTTTAGCTTTTTATTGCTTTTTACTTTGATTTAAGGATGCTTGACCTTCAAAAATTCAGAGGGTAAAAGTCCTGTGTTCTGCTTGTAAACGCGGCTGAAATAGCCTGAATCCTGATATCCTGTCATACCTGCGATCTCGGTAATGTTGTACTTGCCCGAGCGCAAAAGCTCGGTAGCCTTTTCCATGCGGACATCGGTCAGAAAACGGTTGAGGCTCTTGCCTGTACGAAGCTTGAATTGCTTTCGCAGATTTGAATATGAATAGCCGTAAATAATGGCAATGGCATGAAAATGTATATCCTCGTTGTAATGACTGTAAATATGCTGAATGATCGCTGAAATGTGGTCTCCGTCATCGGTGCTAACAGGCATTATCTCGGAACGGATGCCTGTAATTATGATCTTGAGAATGTTGAGCATACCGCATTTCATATCTATTTCATAGGCAAATTCCTTTTTCTGGAAGCAGTCATTAAGCGATTTGAGAAGGTGAATAAGCTCGGTAGTATGAGACATGTGCATCTTTTTAGGCAGGGTTATATCACCTATGGAGTATATGATGCGCTTGTTGAGCTGTTGGTCAATGGGAATGGCTGTAATATTGCGCTTGTTGAGCTTGTTTATATATGTATCGGTAGGGGAGAAATCAATGTTATCATCCATATATGAAACATCAAAATGTATGGAATAATAATCGCAGACCGTACCCTCGGGGATGTAACGGCGGTGGCGTATCATCGGCTCCATGATATGCAGATCGTTTGCCTTGAGAGTATAGGAATCGGTCTCTTCAAGTACGGTCATTTCACCGTCAACCACAAAAATAAGCTCGTAATCGTAGATATATCGCCAAGGGATGTAATAGTTTTCGTTGCAGGCATCCGACTGATGGTGGATATATCTTACATACGGCGATATATTTAGGAAGCTTAAGGAATTGTCTTCTTTTGCCATTTGAATCACCTCTCTATGTATGCTATTATATAAAAAGAGTGGCAAAATTGCAACTGTTATGTGTATTTTTTATCAAAAAGTCCGCATTTTGGGTCAAAATTTACTATCGCGCAAAATTGCCCTATGGTAAAATATAATTGCCAAATTATAAAAGGAGGTCTATTTATGTTAAAGTTCAAGAAAATCACAGCAATTCTCTTGGCAGTAGCTTTACTGCTCGGAGCAATGCCTTTCGCTTTGTTGGCGAGCGCTGAAGGCACTGCTTCTGCCGATCTTGAAATTATAGGCTCGGCAAAATTTTACGGCAATAACAATGTTGCCGCAAATAATGGTTATTGGATATTTGAGAAAGGAGATGACGGATACTACGGTATCAAGGAGGCAACCTCCGGCGGCTATCTTACTGTTGTAGACGGTGCACTTGCTATCGCCGTTAAGAAAGATGGCGTTGCCGCCCAACGTTGGGAAGTCGGCGACTGGTACGGACGCTTTATTTATCTTAAAAACGTTGCTACCGGAACATTTATTTATTCGGTTAACGGTATCGGTCTTACCGGTGATGGCAATACCCTTGGTTTCTGGGAAGAGGGCGTAATTCCTCAGCATCCCGGTAACGGCACATCTTCACCGAATACTCTTGAGCATTATACCGAAATTGTTGAGGGCAAGAAGTATTCAATAGGTAACGTTCAGTGGAACGGTCACATGCTCGGAGCAGAGATCACTGTTGAGTATGAAGCAGAGTTTAATGCGATCGATACCGATGTTCGTGTTGACACTGCCGACAAGGGCGGATATTGGAAGTTAGAAGGTTCGGACGGTTATTATCTCATTAAAAATGATGCAACCGGCTATTATCTTGGCGCAACCGATACTCAGATAGTTCTTAAGGCGAAGGTTGATAAGACCTGCTATTGGTATTTGAGCGACAGAGGCAACGGACAGACCAGAATAAAGAATATTGCAACCGGTCTTGATCTGTATTTGGCTGATAACGCTTCATTGGTAGAAAATAGCACTGCACAGTGGTATACCCCTTGGTTTGTTGACGAGGCAGGTAACGATGTTAACTTTGCTGATCTCAAGACAGGCGTAAATTACATAATAAATAACAGTGAGTATAGAGATCACTGCCTTGCAATTCCGGCAGATAAGATTCCCGAGCCCGAGCTTGAGATAACCGGTAACACAAAGCTTTACGGTGACGCAAGCACTGTTTCGGATAACAGCGGTTATTGGATGTTTGAAAAGGGTAACGGCTACTGGCGCATTAAGGAAGCAGAAACAGGCTATTATCTTTCTGATGTTGAAGGAGCACTTGTACTTGCAAAGGGTAATAGCACAGCTAAATCTCAGCGTTGGGAGATCGGCGATTGGTACGGAACATATATTTATATTAAGAATATTTACGCTAATTCCTATATTTTTGTAGGTGGCGGTGTTGGATTACAGGCTGACGGAAACACACTCGGTATATGGCCTGAATCCGAGGTTCCTGCCTACGGTAACGGCAATGGCTCGGCTTCTACAAATACTCTTGAGAATAATACCGATATTGTTGCCGGAGAAAAGTACATGATCGGTAATGTACAATGGGAAAGCAACTTCCTCGGTGCTGATATAACGGTTGAACCCGAAGAGCCTGATGTTCCTGAAGAGCCCGAGGTTCCCGAAGAGCCTGAGACCATCTATGAGGACACTGCGTTCTCGAATGCTGCGTCTGCATTCTTGCAGAACGGTTATTGGATCTTCGTTGATCAGGGCGAGGGCGTTGTAAGCATTAAGAATGCTGCTACCGAAAAGTACCTCGCAGTTGTTGACGGAGCCACCTGCTTGCTTGATTACAACGCTGCTGATGACCGTCAGCTGTGGACATTCGGCGAGTATAACGGTGAGGTAAATCTCAGAAATGTTGCAACCCAACAGTACCTCAATGCTTCGGCTCAAGCAGGCGGTGCAACACTTGAAAACATTCTCATTCTTGATGCCAATATTAAAAATACGGTACTTGGTCAGCATCAGCAAAACCCCGATTTTACATATAACCCCGGTCAGGATGAGCAGGGCACGGCAATACTTGTAA
>JAFPCJ010000129.1 GCA_017423885.1 Clostridia bacterium
AATATCCCATCCATGACTATACCTGTAAAGCCCGGAAGAAATCTTGCAGTAATTATAGAGGTTGCAGCCATGAACAGCAGACAGAAGAAGCTCGGCTACAATGCCGCAGAGGATCTTTTGAGAAAGCTTGGTATGCAGGATGATTTCCCCGAGGCTAAAGCCCCCAAAACCATGGATTTATATTAAAATAAAAATTAGAAACGGAGAAAATAACAATGTATAGAATAGGAATTGATTTAGGCGGAACCAATATTGTAGCAGGTGTAGTTGACGAGAACTACAAGATCGTCGGTAAGGGCAAAATGAAGACAAATATGCCCCGCCCCGCAGAGGCAATAGCTGACGATATGGCAAAGGCTGTATTTATGGCTATTGAGGATGCAGGTCTTACTATTGATGATATTGAGGTAATGGGAATAGGCTCTCCCGGAGCTATCGATCCGATAAACGGCGTTATCACCTATGCTAACAACCTTAATTTCTTCGATGTCCCCATGGCACAGCTTATGAAAGAGCGTGTTGGCAAGGATTTCTTTATCGAAAACGATGCTAATGCCGCGGCTTACGGCGAGTATATCGCAGGCGCAGGAAGCGGAACCAAGAACTTTGTTGCTATTACGCTCGGAACAGGCGTAGGCGGCGGAATTATTATTGACGGAAAGATATATTCAGGCTCTAACTATGCAGGCGGCGAGCTTGGTCATACCGTTATCAGCATGAACGGCGAGAAGTGCTCTTGCGGACGTTACGGTTGCTGGGAGGCATACGCTTCGGCAACTGCACTTATCAATCAGACCGCACAGGCTATGCGCCGTTATCCCGATAGCATGATGTGGCAGCTTTGCGACGGCAAGATCGAGAACGTAAGCGGTATTACCGCATTTAACGCAATGCGTAATAACGATCCCATAGGCCGCATGGTAGTAGAGCGTTACTGCGAGTATGTTGCAGTAGGTATCTCTAATATAATCAATATATTCCAGCCTGATGTCATCTGTATCGGCGGCGGAATTTCGGCAGAGGGCGATACTCTTACCGATCCTATCAAGGCATTTGTTGCGGGTGAAAACTATGCCCGTAACGTTACCCATAAGGCGGTTATCAAGGTTGCAGACCTTGGAAACGATGCCGGTATAATCGGCGCGGCATATCTTTGCGATCTTTATCGCTGAAACTGATTCGGAGGAAAGCTTTATGCAACTGAACGCGTTTATTGCGGAGGTTGAAAGCAAAGGAATAGCCTTTACATTAAATGAGCCTATGCATCAGCATACAACTTTTCGCATAGGCGGAAATGCCGATGTTTTTATAAAGGTTGTAAAAACCGATGAGCTTTGTGCGGTGCTTTGCGCCGCGCAAAAATACTGCGTGCCTATCTTTCTTTTGGGGCGCGGCTCAAATCTGCTTGTGTCGGATGATGGCATCGAGGGTGCCGTTGTGAGCCTTGGCGGCATGAATGATATCAAGGTCAAGGGAGACGAAATAGTATGCGGTGCAGGTGCATCGCTTTCGGCTGTTTGCGTTGCCGCGAGGGATAATTCTCTTACGGGACTCGAATTTGCCTTCGGAATACCCGGAAGCATAGGCGGTGCGCTGTTTATGAATGCAGGTGCCTACGGCGGAGAGATGTCGCAGGTCATAAAAAGTGCCGAATGTGTTGACGCGGACGGTAATATAATAACACTCACGGCAGAACAGATGAGTCTTGGTTATCGAACAAGTATTTTTAAGCAGGGTGGACTTTATATAACCGAGGTGACGCTTGAACTAAAAAAGGGTGACCGCCAAGCAATAAGCGCCCAAATGGAAGAACTTACTGCCCGAAGAAAGGAAAAACAACCGCTTGAATTCCCGAGCGCAGGAAGTACCTTTAAGCGTCCCGAGGGCTATTTTGCGGGGGCACTTATAGAGAAGAACGGTCTTAAGGGGTTAAGCGTAGGTGCCGCGCAGGTAAGCGAAAAACATGCAGGCTTCGTTATAAATAAAGGCGGTGCAAGCTGTAAGGATGTTTGCGCTTTAATAGAAAAAATTCAGCAAAGGGTTCTCGAGGCGGACGGTGTTCTGCTTGAGACTGAGGTGCTGAAAACAGGAAGAAATATATAGCTTTAAAAGGAGAGGATCGCTTTATGCAGATACTTATAGTTACGGGAATGTCGGGTGCAGGTAAAACACAGGCGGCAAATGCCCTTGAGGATATGGGATTTTACTGTGTTGATAACATTCCGCCTGCAATAATTCCCGCTTTTGTTGATCTTTCGGCAAGAGGAAACACCGAGCTTGGCCGTTTGGCTATCGTTACCGATATCCGAGGCGGAAATATGTTCAATGAGCTTCTCGGTGTGCTTGAAGGTCTTAAAAAGAAAAATCTTTACTATAAGATACTTTTCCTTGATGCTTCGGACGAGGTGCTTGTTCGCCGCTATAAGGAAAACCGCCGTCAGCATCCTCTTTGCGAGCGAGAGGATATTCCGCTTTTGCAGGCAATAAAAAAGGAACGCGAAATGCTTTCTCAGGTGCGCTTTGCGGCAAACCATGTTGTAGATACGAGCCGCATATCCAACGCCCAGCTTAAAGAGCGCCTCTCTGATATTTTCCTTGGAAACACTCAAAACGGCTTAAAGGTACAATGCAAATCCTTTGGATTCAAGCACGGAGCTGACACAGAGGCTGACATAGTGTTTGACGTGCGTTGTCTGCCTAATCCTTTTTATGAGGACGAGTTAAAGGAAAAGACGGGTATCGATCGCGCTGTAAGGGACTTTATTATGAGTCATGAGGAGAGCCGCGAGTTTGAAAAGCGTGTATTTGATTTTATTGATTATGCAATGCCTTTGTATGTGCGAGAGGGCAAGAGTCAGCTTGTAATAGCCTTCGGATGTACGGGAGGAAGACACCGTTCTGTAGCCTTTGCCGAAAGTCTTTATAAGCATCTTGAACAGCAGGGTTACCGCGTAAGCTCGATACATCGCGATATATATAAATAGTGAATAAGGAAAATCATTTTTATGTCTTTTTGTATTGATGTAAAAAATGAGCTTGCCGAGATACGACCGTCAAAACGAAGTAAGCTGCCGCTTGTATACGGCTTTTTACTGTTTGGACGGTCTTTTTCTTACAAGCGCATTTCTATGCAAAGCTCCAACAGCGTAATGACGGAGTATTATAAAATGCTTATGGCTTCCGAATTCGGAGTGAATGTAGAGCTTGAACAGGGCGGAGGTGCAAGACCAACCTTTCGTGCAAGCGTTACAAGTGAAGCCGATCGCCTTAAGATATTGGCATCCTTGGATCACGGTATGTGCGAGGGTGCGATAAATCATGATCTGCTGTACGATCATACAGCGGTTGCCTGCTTCGTTCGCGGAGCTTTCTTGGCGTGCGGTAATTTAAGTGACCCCGAAAAGGAATACCGCGCGGATTTTTCGGTAAGGGATCCCGTGCTTGCAAACGAGTTCAAGCAGCTTCTTGAAGAGAATTATATCAGCGCAAATATCTCTAAACGTGGGACAGGC
>JAFPCJ010000130.1 GCA_017423885.1 Clostridia bacterium
ATGCCCTTACCGGTGAGCATACCTTCGTAGCGATTTGTCAGCCGCTTGTACTGACCGAACAGGTAGCCGACCTCGCGAGCGCCAACACCGATATCACCTGCGGGAACGTCAGTATCTGCGCCGATATGTTTAGAAAGCTCGGTCATGAAGCTCTGGCAGAAGCGCATGATCTCACCGTCGGATCTGCCGCGGGGATCAAAGTCAGAACCGCCCTTACCGCCGCCCATGGGGAGACTGGTAAGGCTGTTTTTAAAGGTCTGCTCAAAGCCAAGGAACTTGATAACCGAAGCGTTAACAGACGGATGGAAGCGAAGACCGCCCTTGTAAGGACCGATAGCCGAGTTGAACTGAACTCTGTAGCCGCGATTTACCTGAACCTTGCCTGCATCGTCTACCCAAGAAACGCGGAAGCTGATGAAGCGCTCGGGCTCTACAATACGCTCCATAACGCCG
Organism: Clostridia bacterium; assembly: GCA_017423885.1. Next base: position 454 of record JAFPCJ010000130.1, read on the forward strand.
TTTGCCTCATATTTCGGGTTGGCGGCAACTACCGGCTCAAGAGACTCGAGAACATCGCGAACTGCCTGAAGAAATTCGTTTTCTCCGGGATTGCGGGCTTCTACACCCTCATAAACTTTCTGTAAATAAGCTGATTTAAACATTTTTCGTCATCCTTTCTGAATATACTAAAGAATACTACGATTTTTTTTGATAGTCAATAGAAAATCGCAAAAAAATACTTTAAAAAACAAATTTTATCATTTTATGCAAAAATTATTCGGTCGTGGTGATGTGTTATGACATCTAAATCAGTAAAGTGTGCGCGAATGGCGGACGCCAAAGGCTCTACAACAACATCCTCGGTAGCGTAATGTCCTGCATCAAACACCGTAAGACCCTGATTAATTGCATCAATAAAGACGTTATGTTTGACATCTGCGGTGAGCAATGCATCACACTCAAGTGTCCGCAGTCGGTGGAAAAGATCGCCGCCGCTACCGCCGCAAAGCAGAACTTTTTTGATGGTATTTCCGCCGTCTACATATTTTATGCGTGTATGAAGTGCGTTATGAAGTCTTTCGGCAAGTGCATGAGCCGAAATTCCCTCACAGAAGTGACCTACACGAAGCAAGCGGTATTCGTCATCGGGTATGAGCGCACATTCATCAAAATCTACCGCCGCACAAAGACAATCGTTAACACCATTTATGCCGACATCGAGATTTGTATGCATACTGATGACGGCAATACCGTTCTTTATCAGCTCAAACACGATATCATTTTCGGTGACCGATTTCAGACCGCCAAAAATGACGGGATGATGAGTGACGATAAGACTGCATTGCGTGTCTATCGCTTTTTGTACCGCTGTGCGGTCACAATCGAGCGTTACAAGCACCTTTTTGACTTCAACATTGCGGTCACCCACAAGAAAACCTACATTGTCAAAGTCCATAGCATGCTCGCAAGGGAAGAGTGAATTTAAAAACTCAAATACTTCTATATTTTTCATCAGTTTTTCTTAACAAAGGAATCCTTGAGCGCTACAGTGCGGTTGAAAACAGGGTTTTCATCGGTGCTGTCGGCATCCTTGCAGAAGTAGCCCTGACGCATAAACTGGAAGGTCTCGCCGATCTCGGCATCTGCCGTGTCATGTCCCAGCTTGCAGTTTTCAAGAACTACGAGCGATTCGGGATTGAGATTGTCGGCAAAGGAAGAAACGCCTTCTTCATCACTCGGGTTTTCAACGTTGAAAAGACGGTCATAAAGCCTTACGGTAGCGGTTTTGCAATCGTTGGCGTTTACCCAATGCAGAGTGCCCTTGACTTTTCTGCCGTCAGGAGTTTCTCCGCCGCGGCTTTCAGGATCATAGGTGCAATGAACAACGGTAATGTTACCGTCACCGTCGGTCTCATGCGAAGCGTACTTCACATAATAAGCGCCCTTAAGACGAACCTCCTTTGCAGGGCAAAGACGGAAATATTTTCCGGGGGGATCGAGCATAAAGTCGTCCTGCTCAATATAAAGCTCGCGCGAGAAGGTGACGGTTTTGCTACCCTTTTCGGGTCTGTTGGGATTGATCTCTACGGTTATATCCTCGGTCACGCCTTCGGGATAATTGTCTATAACGACCTTGAGCGGACGAAGCACCGCCATTGCGCGGTCGGCATTGAGGTTGAGATCATCTCTTACACAGGACTCGAGAAGCGCGTAATCAATAACGCTGTATGCCTTGGAGACGCCTATTTTGTCAACAAAAGCGCGTACTGCGGCGGAAGGATAGCCTCTGCGGCGCATACCGCAAAGCGTAGCCATTCGCGGATCGTCCCAGCCTGAAACGAGATTATCGTTTACAAGCTTTAAGCACTTGCGCTTGCTTGTGAGCGTGTAATTGACGTTCATTCGGGCAAACTCTATCTGGCGTGGGGGCATCTCAATATCAAGTGCACGCAGGAACCAATCGTAAAGCGGACGGTGGTTCTCAAATTCAAGTGAGCAAAGCGAATGGGTAACTCCCTCGCGGGCATCACTCAACGGATGTGCGAAATCGTACATCGGGTAAACGCACCACTTATCGCCTGTGCGGTGGTGATGTGCCTTTAATATGCGGTAGATTATGGGATCGCGCATATTAAGATTTGAAGAAGCCATATCTATTCTTGCACGAAGCACCATGGCGCCCTCGTCAAACTCGCCCTCGGTCATACGGCGGAAAAGCTCACGCGTTTCTTCTACGGGGCGATTGCGGTAGGGACTGTCCTTACCTGCCTCGGTAAGGGTGCCGCGGTATTCTCTTATCTCATCGGGAGAAAGCTCGTCTACGTAAGCGAGACCCTTATCAATAAGCTTTAAGGCGCAATCGTAGATAAAATCGAAGTAATCGGATGCGTAATATACATTATCCCACTTAAATCCGAGCCACTCGATATCCTTTTGAATGGCATCTACATACTCAACGTCCTCTTTGGTGGGGTTGGTATCGTCAAGTCGCAGATTGCATTTGCCCTTATACTTTTCGGCTGTTCCGAAATCTATGCAGATGGCCTTGGCGTGACCTATATGCAGGTAGCCGTTGGGCTCGGGCGGAAAACGGGTCTGAACATAGGGGTAAACGCCCTTTTCAAGATCCTCGTCAATAAAATCGTGTATAAAGTTAGACGGCTTTTCAGTAGTTAAAATTTCTTTCTCTTCCATAGTGAAACCTCTTAAAGTGAATTTATCATTGCATCTATACGTGCTATGCAACGCTCCTTGCCTAAAACGCGCATTATACTGCAAAGATCGGGAGTGTTGCGGCGACCTGTTACGGCAATTCGAAGCACTGTGCTCAAATCGCCTGCGCTACCCTTGAAGGCGGTAGGATCTGCCTTGTATTCCTTGGTTTCTGCGGCAAAGCCGAGAGCGGGGCAAAGCGCTTTGATGCGGTCAAACCAGCCTTGACGGTCATCATTCGGGTCATATACATTTTTATATTCCTCAAGGAAAGCCTTGGCGTCGGCTGCGGAAATGCTTTCGGGCAGCTCGCGGCAGGGAACGTAAAGCTCCTCATAAAAGTAAGAAAGATAATCCTTTGCCTCATTCCATTTGGCAATATCCTTACGCGGCTTGGGTACATCGCGGTCAATAGCAAGTGCAGACTTTGTGTATTCG
>JAFPCJ010000131.1 GCA_017423885.1 Clostridia bacterium
GATAACGGCAAGCAAAGCCGATCTCAAGATCCTCACCCGTCTTTTTGCAATGAACCTCGTCATTTATCTGACCTGCAAGGGATGTGGAGGAGATCTTGATAACGTTATCGGTAAAATTAAGCTTTACACAGCTTCTTGCGCTGCTCATGCTCTTTTTTTCGGAAACGAGGGAAGCGCGCTCAAGGCATTCGAGCAGCTCGTGTCTGTCAACCTCGCAAAGAATGGGCATATCCTTTTGGATAATGCGCTCATAATCTATATACTTAAGGTCGATAAGGCGGGAGAAGAATATAAGATCGCCGAGAACGAAAACAATGTGCTTTTTGGAGGGCTTAATGGTCATAAGCTCCTCTTCGTCATCGGAAAGCATCTTCTGCAGCTCCGCAACGGACTTGCCGGGTATGATCATGGAAAGCTCGTTCGGCATATCGGTGTTGATGTGTGCGGTGTAAATGCACTTGGAAAGTGTGAAGGTGTCGCACGCTACCATGGTAAGGTGGTCACCCTCTATCTTGAGGTAAGCACCGCAAAGCTCGGGGTGATTGCTGTCGCCCGCGGAAATGCTGTGCTGAGTGTGGCCGATCATGGTCTTGAGGATAGCCTGCTCCATTACAAAGCCCCATTCACCGTCAAGCTCCGGAGGGGTGGGGAATTCCTTACCGTTCAAGGCACGCATGGTGTAGCAAACGCGGTTGCAGCGCAGAAATGCGGTAAGCTTATCGGTAACCTCAAGCTCGATCTCTCTTTCGGGCATAACCTTAACGTACTGGAAAAGGTCCTGCGCGTTGAGAATGTAGGAGCCGGGCTCAACAACCTCGGCATCCACGCGGGCGAAAACGCCCTTGTCCATATCATAGGTGGTTATTGTTGTCTTTCCATCCTCGCCTGCATTGATAAGCACACCCTCCATGGAGGTAAAGGTGCTCTTGGTGGAAATACATCCCATAGCGGGGGAAAGAACGGCAAGTAGCTTAACTTTGTCGAATATAACCTTCATATCTGCTCCTTTAAGCATACGGCGTACATCTCTCATTCACCGCAGCGTATATATATAGTGTAATGTAATATTATTAATTTAGTATTATTAGTAGGTGGCGGTCGAAGTGTTCAAAACTCCGAAAAACCCTTATGTATCAAGGTTTTTGGGGTGTTTAAAACATTGTCGGAGTTTTTTTAGGTTTCTTAACACTTGAACTTTTTTGATTTTCGACGTTATCATCATACACCGCAAAATTCGTACCAAACGTACAAATCACAATTTTTTTGAGAAATTTTTTCAGCTTGTGCACGAAAACGTTTTAGAGAAAAATGTTCAAATGTTTAAAAGTGTCTCTCAGCCCTTGATATCAGCCACTAATTCGTTAATTTCTTCTTCAAAGGCGGGGTACTTTGTGATCATATTTTCGACCTTGGAGAGGGAATGATTGACCGTGGAGTGCGTTCTGTTCAGCATATTGCCGATCGCGATGAGCGACATATCCGTAAGACTGCGGAAAAGGTAAATGCACACGTTTCTCGCGTTTACGGTCTTTGCCGCCTGGCTCGTGCCCTTCAGCTCCGCAACGCTGACACCGTATTTTGTAGCATCGGCGGAGAAGATCTTGTCGCTTATTACGTGTTGCGGCTCGCTTTCTGTAAGCAGGTCGGATATC
>JAFPCJ010000132.1 GCA_017423885.1 Clostridia bacterium
AAGCTCGCCGAAAAGCATAAAGCACAGTATACCTTGTGCAAGGGTTGCGCCCGAAAACAAAAGGAAAATACCGTAAAGCGGAGAACCCACGGCAAGCATTATAACAGTAGAACCCCAAAATGCGGGGAGCACCGCCGTATTTGTGTCTTCAAAAAGCATATCGGCAACGTAACGGGTTACCACCATAGAAAAGAAGGAGGAAACCGTAACCGAAGCCAGCAGGGTATAGGTAATCATACAAATAAGCAGCTCTCTTGTTGCGGTGGCAGTTTCAAACCAACTGCAAACGGCCATAATGCCAAGCAGTAAAAGCACACCAAGCAGCATAGGGCCTGCGCAAATAACGGTTGCATAGCCGTAAGCCTTGGTAGTGTTTATAATACCCTTTTTATGGAACAGTTTTTTAAGCTCGAAGCCTATACCTGCCACTCGTCTTCCACCTCTTTGTATAAGTTTCTGTATTTTGTAAGCATAATGCTGTATCTGTAATATTGATAGGCGCGCTGTTGTCCTATTTCGCCCATCTTAAGTCGGAGCTCTCTCGATTCGCAAAGAAGCTCCATCGCGTCGGCAAGCTTTTCCCTTTGCATAGGGGGAACAAAATAGCCGGCCTTGCCTAAGGTGTCACCGGGGCCGCCGTTTAAAAGCTCGTTACAGCAGCCAACGTCGGTTGTAACCGCGGGGCGTCTTGCCGCAAAGGACTCAAGCACCGAAAGCGGTTGACCTTCGGAAATGCTTGTAAGTAAAGTGAAGTCCAGTTTTTCAAAATATTCAATAATATTAACGCGGCCGGTAAATATAATTTTATCCTGAAGATTTAATTGCTCGACCAAAGCGGTACACTCGTCGGCATACTCCTGGTCGTCAACGCCGCCCATAATGTGAAGCCTTACGTCGCTTCTTCGGCAGGAAAGCTCAAAGAAGGCGTAAATCATAGTCTTTATATCCTTAATGGGAGCAAGCCTTACAACGGCGCCGATATCAACAATGCCGTCTTCTTCCTTAAGCGGAATATTGGCAAGCCTTTCATAGCTGATGCCGTTTTCAACAACACGGCATTTTTCGGGCGCACAGCCCATATCAATCTGGGTTTGCATGGCCCTTGAGAAAAGGGAGGTAACCCTGAAAGCGCGTGAGTAAATAAGGTCGGACAGCATATAGAAAAAATCTATCCAGTGGGGCTTAAACGCGCGGGAAACCCAGTCGGCGCGGATAATATCTTCCTCGCGTTCACGGGTATAAATTCCGTGCTCGGTTAAAAGCAGCGGCTTGTTATTTATGTAAGCGCCCATAGAAGCGAGCATTCCGCCGTAGCCTGTGCAAATAGAATGGTAGCAGTCGGCCATGGGGATTTTAGTGCCCATAAGGTATAAAAGGGGAAGCAGTCTCGAGCGCACCGAATGAAATGCATCGGCATAGGCAATAAAAGGGAACTCCTCGGCGCAGGTTTCGGTTAGGGTGTCAAGGAAGCTTTGACTTTTAAGATAGGACATAGGGTTGACCTTCTTTTTTTGATACAGGTCAAAAAGCAAATTCCAGTCGGGGTTGTCCGAAGAAACCAAACGGCGGTGAGCCTCTTTTTCTTTTTTATTTAATTTATGCTCAAAAACGCCGCTGTCGCGAACCTTGAGCGCATCATCTAAGAATACCTGCTGAAC
>JAFPCJ010000010.1 GCA_017423885.1 Clostridia bacterium
ATATGGTAGCCGCCGCGGCTACACGGGGAGACGTAATGATAGAAAACGTCACTCCGAAGCATCTCGAATCCATAATCGCAAAGCTTGTTGAAATGGGCGCTACGGTAGAGGAATTTGATGAGTCTATCAGAGTCAGTATGGATGAACGTCCCAAAAAATGCAATGTTAAGACCATGCCGCATCCCGGCTTTCCAACCGATATGCAGCCGCAGATAGCAGTAATGCTTACTGTGGCGGACGGTACGAGCATCGTAACCGAGGGAGTGTGGGACAGCCGTTTCAGATATGTCGATCAGCTTACCCTTATGGGGACTAAAATTCAGGTTGACGGAAAAATGGCGGTCATAACAGGCGTAGACAAGCTTATTCCTGCCCCTGTAAAGGCGGTAGATCTTCGAGCAGGCGCCGCAATGATAATTGCGGGACTTATGGCGGACGGTGTGACCGAGGTTGAGGAGATAGGACATATCGATCGCGGATATGAGCGGCTGTGTGAAAAGCTTTGTGCTCTCGGCGCAGATATTCGCCGCGTACCTATCGACCGTCACGATATAGCACTTAAGCAAGCGTAAAACAAACCGATGGCGGAGCATATTCTGTCATCGGTTTTTGTGTTTTTTTAAAGTTAGAGTGTCTTTTTTTACAGGAGGAAATTAATGTCGAGAATTTGTCCGATCTTCAGCGGCTCAACGGGTAACAGTACATATATAAGCACCTCATTCGGGGGAATACTTGTCGATGCGGGTGCATCGTACAAAGGTATTTGTAATGCAATTTCGGCGGCAGGCGGGAAAATGGAAGAGCTTAAAGCTATATTTGTCACCCATGAGCATATAGACCATGTAAAGGGATTAAAGGTACTTTTAAAACAGCATAAAATTCCTCTGATTGCGTCCACCCAAACACTCAAGGCGCTTGCCGATGCTGATAGAATACCGCAGGGAGCAACGCTGATAGATGCAGATAGCTGTGAGGGTATAGGCGAGATATCGGTTCAAAGATTTGCCACCTCGCATGACTGTGAGGGCTCAAGCGGCTATAGCTTTACCTTGCCCGATGGCAAGCGCATGGCAGTATGCACCGATCTTGGAACGGTAACCGATACCGTAAGGGCGGCACTTGTAGGTTGCGATCTTATCTTGATCGAATCAAATCACGATGTAAGTATGCTTCGGCAAGGACCCTATCCGCCCGCACTTAAATTGCGAATACTTTCCAATTCGGGACATCTTTCCAATTTCGATTGTGCATCAGAGCTGCCCGAACTTTTGCGCTCGGGTACAACGCGTTTTATCCTTGGACACCTGAGTCAGAAAAACAATCTTCCGATGCTTGCTTTTTCGGCGGCAAGGGCGGCACTTATGGATATTGGCGCAAGTCAGGGTGAGGATTATCTTTTGAGCGTGGCTCGTCCCGATAAAAATGAGGTGGTTCCGCTATGATGAAGATAACGCTTATCTCCCCCGGCAGGCTGAAGGAAAGCTATCTTCGCGATGCGGCGGCAGAGTACAGTAAAAGACTTTCGAGATTTTGCTCACTTTCGGTTATTGAGCCCGAGCCTCAAAGATTGCCCGAGCGCCCGAGCGAGTCACTCGTTTTGGCGGCTCTTGAAGCAGAAGCGCAGATAATACTTAAAAAAATACCCGACGATGCTTTTGTGATAGCACTTTGCGTTGAGGGCAAGCCACTATCGAGTGAAGTCTTTGCTCAAAAGCTCTCCGAGCTTTCGGCGGTGGGAAAACCGCTTGTGCTGGTGATAGGAAGCTCCTTTGGACTTTCCGAAAAGGTGAAAAAAAGAGCGGATATGCGTTTGTCGGTTTCGGCAATGACCTTTCCGCATCAGTTGTTCCGTATAATGCTTCTTGAGCAGATATACCGCGCTTTTCAGATCAATTCGGGAAGTGAATATCATAAATAAAATCGTTTTGTGCGTTGTTTCGGGGTAGAGCGTACAGGAAAATATATGTCAAAATGACGAAATAATGCTTATTTTACAGAAAACAAAGAAAAACTGCCATTTAACTCTTGCAAAAAGATGAAAAATTATTTATAATAAATATATTAAAATAAAATCGGGATTTCCCAAATCAGGAGGATTATTATGAAAAGAATTTTTGCACTTTTACTCGTATGCGCTCTTGTATTCTCGTTTGCTGCATGTGGTGGCGGCGAAGCAAAGGCAAAGAGCATGGCAATGGGCACAGGTAGCCCCACAGGTACATACTATGCTTACGGCGGAATAATCGGACAGTACATCAAGAACAATGCTAAAATTGATGTTAACGCTGTTTCTACAGGCGGTTCCAAGGATAATATTCAGGGAATCGATGTTAACGATTATCAGTTGGGAACCGTTCAGTCTGATGTTATGCATTATGCATGGAACGGCACCCGCGCTTTTGAGGAAGACGGTAAAATCACTACCTTCCGTACCGTTGCAGGTCTTTATGCAGAGGCTGTTCAACTTGTTACCACAAATCCTGACATCAAATCCGTAGCAGACCTTAAGGGTAAAAAGGTATCCATCGGTGCCGCAGGCTCGGGCGTTTACTTTAATGCTATTGATATTCTCGGCGCCGCAGGTCTCACCGAGAAGGACATAAATCCTCAGTATCAGAACTTTGATCAGAGTGCTGACGCTTTGAAGGATGGCAAGATCGATGCCGCATTTATCGTTGCAGGCGCTCCTACTCCTGCTATCACCGAGCTTAGCATGACCAATGCAAAGACAAGAATCGTTGCTATAGACGGTGACATTGCTGAAAAGCTTATGAAGGACAATACCTTCTATTCGGTATACAAGATTCCCGCAGGCACCTACAGCAATCAGGATGCAGAGATCGCTACCGTTACCGTTAAGGCAACCTTGATCGTAAGCGCAGAGGCTTCTGAGGATGATGTTTATAATCTTACCAAGGCAATCTTCGATAACAGCGCTGATATCGCAAAAGAACATGCAAAGGGTGCTGAATTAAGCCTTGAAAATGCTACCGAGGGTCTTACGGTACCTTTCCATGCAGGAGCCGCTAAGTACTTCAAAGAAAAGGGAATTGAAGTGGCAGTTGAATAATTGACCGAAGGGTTAATTGCTTGATAAAAAATAGCTGCGACGGAGTGAGTCGCAGCTATTTTACTGTTTTTCGGAAGAGAGGTATATATATTGTTTTTTTCTAAAAAGAAGGCAGCCGAGCCGCAGGAGACAATGGATCTGGATGCCGTAATGAAAAAATTTGACCGAGAGTCAAATGTAAGATTATGGGAAGGAAAGCCTAAAATATTTGTTAACTGCATACTTGCCGCTTTTTCCTTGTTTTGTGTTTATGTAACCTTTTTTGCAACATGGCCGCAGGAAATAGTGCTATCAAGCTTTGTCGGCTGTATCGTCTTTATGGGCTTTTTGATCTTCCCAATGAAAAAGGGATTGCAGAAAACAAATTTTCTGCCTTGGTATGATATTGTTATGATGGTTTTGGGTTCAGCGGCGTTTTTCTATTATACCGTTGATGCAAATACTATTATTAAGCAGGGTAGAAATTTTGAAACATATCAGATAATCATAGGTATAATAGGCATACTTTGTCTGTTTGAGCTTTGCCGCAGATGCGTAGGACTGCCGATACTTGTTGTTGCAGGGGCATTTATAGTTTACGCTCTTGTTTGGGGATTGCCCAATCCTGATGTTATAAGACGCTTTGAGACTCTTTTCAGTCAGCTTTTCTACTCTACTACCTCGGGAATTTTGTCTACGCCTATAAATACCTGTGCAAAGTTTATCGCAATATTTATTATTTTCGGCGCTTTCCTTGAGCGCACGGGAATAGCAGACTTCTTTATTAAGATATCAAACTCCATAGTCGGCGGATTTTCGGGCGGACCTGCAAAGGTTGCCGTTGTTGCAAGTGCTATGGAAGGCATGGTTTCGGGTTCTTCCGTTGCTAATACTGTAGGCTCGGGTTCGGTAACCATTCCGCTTATGAAGAGAACAGGATATAAGCCCGAGTTTGCCGCCGCCGCAGAGGCGTCCGCTTCAACGGGCGGTCAGATAATGCCTCCTATAATGGGAGCCGCGGCATTCCTTATGGCAGAAAACATCGGCGTTCCGTACAGCAACATCGTTATTCGTGCTATTCTTCCTGCTGTTTTGTATTTCCTCGGTGTATTCATCACCGTTCATTTAGAGGCAAAAAAAGAAGGCTTGCGCGGTCTTTCAAAGGACGAGCTTCCGAAGTTTTTGCCGTTGCTTAAAAAGTCTTATTTGCTTTTGCCGCTTATAATCCTTATAATTCTGGTAGGCTCCGGCTCAAGATCCATTGCTTATGCTGCCGCGATCGCCATAGTAGCTACCATAATCGTGGGTCTGTTCAACAAAGAAAACAGAATCACACCCATGAGAATTTTTGAAGCCTTGGCGGCAGGCGGACAGGGAATGATAACCGTTGCGGTTGCTTGCGGTGTTGCAGGCATTATCGCGGGAACCATTACCATGACAGGTCTTGCTACAATGCTTATAAACGGTATTGTTGCTCTTGCAGGCGATAAAATTATAATAGCACTATTCCTTACTATGCTTTGCTGTATAGTTCTTGGAATGGGAGTGCCTACTACGGCTAACTACTGTATAATGGCGGCTACCTGCGCTCCTATTCTTATAAAAATGGGAGTTCCCGATATCGCAGCGCACTTCTTTGTGTTCTACTTCGGTATAGTTGCTGACCTTACTCCGCCCGTAGCGCTTGCGGCGTATGCGGGTGCGGCGATAGCGCAAGCAAATCCGATGAAAACTGCCTTTACGGCAACAAAGCTTGCGATAGGCGCATTTATTGTTCCTTACGTATTTGCTCTTAATCCGGCAATGCTCTTTGTTGACACGGCTGCGTTTGAAGTTATACTTATATGCATAACCTCCGTAATTGGTATATTCGGTGTTTCTGCCGCGTTGGAGGGCTACTGTTTATGCTCTATGCATTGGTATGAACGTATTATCAGCGTAATCGGCGGACTTCTTCTCATATATCCCGGCATAGTTACCGATGTGATCGGTCTTGTACTTGTAGCCGCTGTTGTAGCGGTACAGCTCATCAGAAGAAACAGAAGAACGCTTGTAAATGCTTAAAATTCAAGCTTTCTCGGAAGACGCTTCTTGCAGAAGTGTCTTCTTTTTTGTTAAAAAATTCCTTGTTTTCTACGGTGACGCACGGAAATAATATAAAAGGCGAAAGCCAAATTTCAAGAAAGTCGAGGGAAAGTATGACACCGAAGGAACTTCTTTATATCGAAGATGCGCTTGGCCATCATCAGCAATTACAGACCTCAATGAAGGACATGGCAGGACAGTTGAACGATCCGCAGCTTAAAAGCTTTGTGGAAGATCTTGCTTCAAAGCAGGGACAGTCTTTTCAGCAGTTTTTTATGCTGTTGAATTCTTAAGGAGACCGGCTATGAAAAGTCAATAGAAAAATAGAAAGAAATTTAATTAGTTGGAACAAAGGTAATATTGTCTTTTAAGAGTTTGAAAATCACCCTTACGAGTTTATGAGAAACGTGACCGAGAGCGCCATAAT
>JAFPCJ010000133.1 GCA_017423885.1 Clostridia bacterium
CTCGGGTAAGCTTATCGTATCTGCAAAGGATTGGCCGGATAAAAATATGGAGACGGTATACCTTGCGGCATCGCTTTATGTGCGCGATATATCCCAAATAACATCGGAAAATATAGAGTTTTCATATTTTTCAATACCGAGCGAAATATTTGAAAGGGATGTTATTTCATTCAATGCAGGTCCTATGCATGACAGCAGGGTACTGTTCCAGACCACGGGTATCGGCAATGCTGTCAGATTGATTTTGAATTGGAACGATGCCACTCAACGCTGGAGGGTGAAGTACCGCTCGCCGTCAACAGAACCTATATGGTTCAGAACCGCTGCAAGGATATCTTTGGAGATAACCGATAGCGCAGGTACTCACAGTTATACCTATAACGGAAGCTCAACGCTTGGTGAAACGGTAAATAATGTTTCGCAGATAAAGGTTGATTGGACAGGAGAGCTTAAAAAAGCCGAATTGCACATCAATGGTGATGCTATAAGTACCGAGAATTTTGCGGTGGACGAATGCCGTTTTCAATTGGTACCGAAGCAGTATTATTTCTTGCCGAGTTATGTCATTGTTAATTATTCTGCCGCAGACCTTGAAAATTCAAAGCCTTGCGACGGCAGTACAGTATTTAATAAAACAAGGTTTAGCGAGGAACAGTCTACTTGGATACTGAAGCAGACAGATACATCGGGTCGTTACCGCCTTAAGAATAAGGCTACAGGCTTGTATCTTACTATGGGGCATGAGGACGGTAAGTATCGGTTGTATCAGTCTTCAGACCGCGGCGGACATCCAAGTCAGGTGTTTGCTTTGCCCTTTGTCAGCAACTATAACGGAAATAAATATTATATCATCTGTAATGTAGAGTTTAATAAGGTCATCTATTCAAGCGATGACGGAAGCAAGATACTCTTTGCCGATTTTGCCACTTGGAGTTCCAAGCCGCCGCAGGGCGCAAGCAATAATAACCGAGCACGTTTATAGCCAATCTTGCCGACGGCGCCGAAAATGTAATTAGAATGGCGGGAAGCTATGCTTATTTACAGAGCAATGAGGGCAAGGCACCCGAATATACGGGTGATGTCGTATTTGATAAAACCGTCTCGGGCACCGAGCGGTCGGTATGGATATTTCATAAGGAGGCAAACGGTTACCGTCTTGAAAATAAAGCAACCGGTCTGTACCTTACTATGGAAAGGAACTCAAACGGCTATAAGCTCTTTCAGGCATCCGAGCGCGGGCAGAATCCGAGTCAGATATTTAATTTTTTATCATATAACATTTACAGTATTCTTTATAATGTTGATTTGAAGGTCGTTATATATTCCAATGCCGAGGGTGACGGCGTATTATTCCAAAATAAGGATAATTGGTGGAAAGCTCCCGAAGGCACCGACGACAACAATAAGTGTCAGTTTTTTCTTAATAACGGAATTTATGACTCGGCAGAGAATGTTATAAAAATGGAGGGCGGTAAAGCTTATTTGCAATGCGGAAATTACATGGTGCCCGAAATTAAAGGTGACTTGACCTTCAGTAAAACACAAACAAGCAAGGAGCTGTCTATATGGAAATTACAGGCGGTTACAAACGGATACCGTCTGAAAAACAAAGCAACGGGTCTTTATATGACTATGGAAGCTTACGGCGATACCTATAGACTGTTTCAAGCAAGCGACCGCGGCATTGATGATGCAAGCCAGTGTTTTACCTTTAAAAAATACAATGAATATTATTTTCTCTGTCAAGCGGATCTGAATGTTGTTATTTATTCTGATACGAATGGTAACCGTATTCTTTATCAGAATTATGCTGATTGGGCAGTACCGCCCGAAGGGGCAAACAGTAACAATAAATGTCAGTTCAAACTTGCAACGGCGCCGAAGGATAAAGCTGAAATTGTTATAAAAATGAGCGGAAACGGCGCATATCTTCGTGCGTATATGGGCACGGCGTTTATAACAGCTAAGGCTGACGGTAACGGCATTGTTTCCTCTGCACAAAAAGCCGAGATAGGTACAAATGTCACCGTCACCGCCAAGGCAAATAACGGATATTTGTTTGATGGCTGGTATATGGACGGTGAAAGAGTGGCTGACACCGCAAGCTATACCTTTACTGCCCAAGACAATATTTCTGTCATAGCGCAGTTCAGACTTTTCTACGGAGATATCGATCTTGACGGCGAAATAACTTTATACGATGTAGTGGCGGTTCGCACCGAACTTTTAACCGACAATGAATATTCCGCTGTTTATGATGTAAATCAAAACGGTGAATTTGATATTTGTGATTTGGTCAGAATTAAAAAGATACTTGTTGGTTTAGCATAAGCAATGATCATAAAACAAAACACTTGCAAATACGCATTCAGCGCATTTGCAAGTGTTTTTATATACTCATTCTTCAAGGCCTTATTCGTTGGGACCCCACATACCGAGATTATCTTTAGGAGTGCCAAGTCTCACAGGTGCTTTTCTTGCAAAAAGGGAGTGAGCGTTGTCAACGAAATCCTCATAGCGCAGAATAGGGCGGTCGATAGTGGCGCCCGGCTCAAGTCCTAACTCATACATCCATACGCCCTCATAACCTATTTTATCAAAGATATCCATAAGCTTTACCCAATCAAGCACACCCTCACCCGGCATCCAATGGCGTTCATTTATATCGTCGCGGTCGGATACATGAACGGTGATGATGCGGTCGGCTATTTTTTCGAGGAAATCCTCGGTGGGTTGCATAAGACTGTGGTTGAAATCAAAGCATGCGCGCAATTTTTCGTTGCAGGAGAGTATGTGTAAAAACTCCTCGGGGGTGTTGCCGAGACAGTCTCTCGGAAGATTTTCTGCCGCTATACTAAAGCCTTTGGGATGAGCGTATTCAACAAGCTCATTAAGATAATACATAGCATGCTCAATACTTCCTGCGCGGTCGTCATTAGCGCAATCGCAGGTGTGCATGACCATTTTGTCAATACCTGCCGCCGCCACGCGGTTAACAACATCCTTATTTCGCTCAAGCCAACGCTTGTTAAGCTCGGTATCACAGGAGGAAAGGGCGTCAACGCCTGTAAACTGACAGTGCACCGACCAAAGGTGAAGTCCTGCTAAATCAGCATCCCTTCTGATCTTATCAAAATCAAGCTCGCTGTAGGGGATATCGGTATGAGCGATGCTTATTTCAGCAGCATCTATTCCTGCGTTCTTTAAAGCGGAGAAGTTTTCCTTGCTTAAAAGACTTGAATGTAAAACAGCTAAACCTATAGGATACAATATACTCGCTCCTTTTGCATCACAAAACCTTGCTTAAAAATTCCTTAAGACGAGGACTTTGAGGATTGCCGAATATTTCTTCAGGCGAGCCTTCCTCGTTGATAACTCCGTCATCTATAAACATTACGCGGTCGGCAACCTCGCGCGCAAAGCCCATTTCATGAGTAACCACTGCCATGGTCATACCTTCGGCGGCAAGATCCTTAATAACTGCAAGCACTTCGCCTACCATTTCAGGGTCAAGTGCGCTTGTAGGCTCGTCAAAGAGCATTACTTCAGGCTCCATGCAGAGTGCACGCACAATAGCGACACGTTGCTTCTGTCCGCCTGAAAGCTGTGAAGGATAGGCATCGGCACGGTCATCAAGACCAACCTTTTTAAGCAACTCCATTGCACGCTTTTCGGCTTCCTCACGAGAAAGTCCTAAAAGCTTCATAGGGGCAAGCGTCATATTGCGAAGCACAGTCATGTGAGGGAAGAGATTAAACTGCTGGAACACCATTCCCATCTTCATTCGGTGGGTGTTTATATTGGTTTTGGGGTCGGTAATATCAGTACCCTCAAAGAGGATATGACCGCCCGTAGGCTCCTCAAGCAGATTAAGGCAACGCAAAAAGGTGGATTTGCCCGAGCCTGATGCGCCGATTATAACAACGACCTCACCGCGCTTTATCTCGGTGTCGATACCCTTAAGTACCTCGATCTTGCCAAAGGATTTAAGCAATCCGTCAACCTTAATAAGAGTTTTATTAGTGATCACTTCTGCGC
>JAFPCJ010000134.1 GCA_017423885.1 Clostridia bacterium
ACTGATGGCAGGATTTAAAATAAACCGCATATCCTCTGATATAAAATTTGCCTTGTCCGAGCAGCTTCGCTCGGTCAAGGATCCGAGGGTAAGCGATATGTTAAGTATAGTAAAGGTAGACGTTTCGGGGGATATGTCATACGCCACCGTTTACGTCAGTGCCCTTGAAGGATATGAGGCGACCGAGCGCTCGGTAAAGGCGCTTAATAAAAGTGCCGCAGGCTTCTTGCGCCGTCAGCTCGGAAGCTCTCTTTCATTACGAAAGGTACCTGAATTACGCTTTATTGCCGATGATTCTATCGCAAAAAGCGCAGAAATATCCAAGATAATCGAAGGCTTCGAGTATCATGAGGATTAAGGGTGCCTTGCCGAAAGGAAAAGAATCATAAATGAAAAATCATGAAAACGGATGCCGCCGATTGTCGCTTCGGCAAACGGCGCAATTCCTGAAAAAGCATGACCGATATATTATTCTGACTCATGCTTCGCCCGACGGAGATACATTAGGTGCGGCTTACGCGCTGTATTATGGGCTTAAAGAAACAGGCAAGATAGCTTCGGTCATCTGCCCTGATCTTATCCCCAAAAAATACGGTTATTTTGCCCGTATTACCGATCATGTTGAGCGCGAGGGCGCCGTTGTGGTTGCTGTTGATATTGCCGATACAAGACTTTTAGGCTCGCTGGCAGAAGAGTTCTCAGACTGCATTGATCTTACGATCGATCACCATGTTTCCAACACCATGTACGCCAAAAACCTTTATCTTGACGAAAAAGCGGCGGCTACCTGCGAATCTATATTCGAATTGCTCTCGGTAATGAAAGTAAACATTAATGACATCACCGCCAAAGCCCTTTATACGGGACTTGTCACCGATACGGGCTGCTTTAAATATTCAAGCGTTACCGCCAAGACCCATCTTATTGCGGCACAGCTTTATGACTACAATATAGATGCCGCTGAAATAAACCGCATTATGTTTGACACCAAATCAAAGGGTCTTTTAGAGCTTGAAAGCCGTGTTCTTGATACAGCGGAGTTCCATTTTGACGATCGCTGTATGTTGCTTACGGTCACAGCCGAAATGCAGAATGACACAGGCTGTTGCGGACCCGATCTTGAGGGTATTGCAGTCATTTCAAGAAGCGTTGAGGGAGTGCTTGCAGGAGTTACCGTCAAGCAGACCGGTAGCAATGAATATAAGATATCTGTTCGCACCTTTGCTCCGCTCAACGCATCGCTTATATGCAAAAAGCTTGGCGGCGGCGGACATTTCGGCGCGGCAGGAGCAACGCTCAGCGGTGAGCTTAATGAAGTAAAATCACGCATTCTTGATGCTGTAAGAGAAGCAATGGAGGCAACAGATGAAGGGGCTACTTCTTCTCGATAAACCCGAAAACAAAACATCATACGGTGCCGTGGCATCCGTTAAGAAACTGTCGGGCGAAAAGCGTATAGGTCATACCGGTACGCTTGACCCGATGGCAACCGGCGTACTGCCGATCCTGCTCGGACGCGCCACGGCTCTTTCGTCATATCTGCTTGATGCTGATAAGACCTATATCGCAAGAATAAGACTCGGTACTGTGACCGATACCTGCGATATTACAGGCGAAATATTAGCCGAAAATGAGGTCAACGTCTCTGAAACAGACCTTGAAAAAACTGTCATGGGCTTTTTAGGTACGATAAAACAGCGTCCGCCCATGTTCAGCGCATTAAAAAAAGACGGTGTGCGTCTTTACGAGCTTGCCCGAAAGGGTGAAACGGTAGATATACCCGAGCGCGAGGTCAATATTATTTCGCTCAAAATACTTTCCGCGCTTGACAATACTCATGAATTTGAGCTTGAAGCCCATGTTTCAAAGGGAACCTATATCCGTTCTCTTGCAAGGGATATAGGCGATGCTCTCGGTTGCGGAGCCACTCTTACCGCGCTTCGCAGAACTGCCACATCGGGCTTTGATATATCCCAATGCGTACCGCTTGATGATTTAAGCCCCGAAAACCTTGCAAGCCATCTGCTTTCAGAGGAAACGGTGGTCAAGCAATTTCAAGCTGTACAAGTAACCGAAAAACAGGCTACGCGCTTTTGTAACGGCGGTCAGCTTGCTCTTGAGCGACTGCGAATACAAAAAATTGCCGACGGCGAGCTTTTACGCGTCCGCTTTCAAGACACATTTTTAGGTCTCGGAAGGGTTGACGCCGAAAGTGGGGAATTAGCCGTCAGATGCGTTATCAACAATCCAGATACAAAACGGTGATAAAAAATGAAAACTGCTCTCGCGCTCGGCACCTTTGACGGTCTCCATGACGGACACCGCGCAGTGCTTGAAGCCGTACTTCCCTACAATTCAATCGCTGTTTCCTTTCGTTTGCCCCCGAAAGCAGTATTATCGGGAGCGACAGAGCTTTTGATGACTCCTGCCGATAAACTTTATGCGCTTAAAAAGCTTGGTATAAAGACTGTAGAACTGCTTGATTTTGAAGAGGTGTGCCCACTTGAAGCCACCGAGTTTCTTGATATGCTCGTTCACCGCTTCTCCCCCAAGCTTATTTCCTGCGGCTACGATTACCGCTTTGGCAAGGGTGCCATGGGAGACACAAGGCTTTTGAGGGAATACTGCAAGGAAAAAGGTATAGAGCTTGTTTGCCATGACTGCGTTTGCTCCGCCGACGGCACGCCCATAAGCTCTACCGCCTTACGCACCATGCTTAAAAACGGTGAGCTTCAAAAGGCAAACAGCCATATTTACGGCGGTTTCTCCTTTTCTGCCCCCGTGCTTCACGGAGATGAACGCGGAAGAACCATCGGATTTCCTACGATAAACCAAAAATATCCCGATGTGCTCGTTCCGATAAAGCTCGGAGTGTATGCCGTTAAGGTTATTATAGAAAACGAAGAATATAACGGAATTGCAAATATCGGCATCCGCCCCACCTGGCAGACTGAGCACATAATGAGCGAGACCTATATAGAAAATTTCTCGGGTGACCTTTACGAAAAGACCGTTACTGTAAAGCCTTTGGCATTTTTGCGCGGCGAAACAGTCTTTGGCTCGGTAGACGAGCTTAAATCTACCATCATTAATGACATTGATAGAATGCATAATTTGTAAATTTCGGGAAAAATTATCTTTGCCGCCGATTACTCATTGACTTTTTTTATTTATAAGTTTACAATAAACATATATAT
>JAFPCJ010000135.1 GCA_017423885.1 Clostridia bacterium
GGGCGGACAGATGCAGCGTGTTGCGATTGCCCGTGCGCTTGTCAACAATCCCGATATTATTCTTGCGGACGAGCCGACGGGTGCGCTCGATACCGAAACGAGCGTTCAGGTCATGGAGATACTTAAAGAGATCTCCAAGGATCGCCTTGTAATCATGGTAACGCATAATCCTGACCTTGCAAACGAGTATTCTACCCGAATAATCAGAATGCTTGACGGTGAGATAACCGACGACTCCATGCCTTACGAGGGTGAGGAGCCGATAGCAGAGGCGGTGCCCCAAAAGAAAAAGGGCGAGAAAAAGCCGTCCATGTCTTTTGCTACCTCTTTCGGTCTTTCGCTTAAAAATCTCTTTACCAAAAAGGGAAGAACGGTGCTTACATCCTTTGCTGGAAGTATAGGAATAATAGGTATAGCGCTTATTTATGCGGTGTCACAGGGTATGACAATGTACATTGATACCGTTCAAGAGGATACGCTTTCCTCTTATCCGCTTACCATTGAGTCGAGCCACATGGATATGGGTCAGCTTCTTGAAACCTTTATAGGTGCCGCTGAAGCGCATGAGGAGCATGACAAGGATGCGGTCTATTCCAACCCTGTAGTTTATGACATGCTCAACGCTCTTAACACGCTTGAAGCCACCGATAACGATCTTAAATCCTTCAAAGAGTATCTTGAAGCCGAGCGCGCCGATACCGAGAGCGTAAGCGGACTTCATGAGGCGCTTACCGGAATTCAGTACACCTACGATCTTGACCTTATGATATATACTAAATCGCATAAGGGCGAGATATACCGCTCCGATACAGAAGAACTTATGCGGCAGATGATAACCGAGTATTTCGGTATGGATATGTCTTCCATGATGGAGATGAGCGAGAGCTACGGTATGGGCTCGGCTTCTCCGATGATGACGTTTGGCGGCTCATCCATGATGCTTTGGCAGGAAATACTTCCGGGAGATAACGGCAAGCCGATAAATGAACTTCTTAAAAAGCAGTATGATGTAATTTACGGCTCATGGCCTAATTCTTACAACGAGATAGTTCTGGTAGTAGATCAGAATAACGAGCTTGATGATATGGCGCTGTATGCCTTGGGTCTTAAATCCAAGGAAGAGATAGATGCTATCATGGAGTCAGCCTTCAAAAAAGAGGAAATAAAGGTAGATACCCAGAAATGGAGCTATGAGGAGATTTGCGACATGGAGTTCAGAGCCGTGCTCAACTCCGATTGCTTTGTTCCAAACAGCATTTCAGGCACCTATGAGGACCTTCGCGAGACCGAGGCAGGCTGTCAGTACCTTTATGATAACGGTATTCCGATAAAGGTTTCGGGAATCATCCGTCCGAGCGAGGATGCGGTATCATCCATGCTTACAGGCTCTATAGGCTATATTCATGAGCTTACGGAATATGTTATAGAAAAGTCGTCCGATGCGGCGGCGGTCAAGCAACAGCAGGAGCATCCTTCAATAGATATCTTTACAGGTCTGCCCTTTAAGGAGAGCACGGGAAATCTTACAAACGAGCAGAAAAAGGCAGAGTTTGAAAGATATGTTTCGGAGCTTGATGCCAAAGCAAAGGCTAAAACCTATGTAGATATAATGAGTATTCCTGCCGCCGAGCAGGTCAAGACCGCTGTTGAGCAGTCTATGTCTGCCATGACGCGCGAGCAGATGCAAGCTTCGCTTGTTCAGGCGCTTACCCAGCAAATGAATATGGATGCTACAGAGGTTGAAAATTATGTCAGCTCTATGAGTGATGAGGATATGAACACAATGTTCTCAAAGCTTATAGAGGAGCAGTACAAAATGCAGTATGCCGCAGGCGTTGCCGAGCAGATGAAAAATGTTCCCGAAGCACAGCTTGTAATGATGCTCGAGCAGGCAATGAAGGGCTACACCGCAGAGCAGTTTGCCATTTACTACGATGAGGTGCTTACCTTCTCTGAAAGCAGCTTTGAGGATAATCTTCATACCTTGGGTTGTATCGACCTTGAAGACCCTGCAACCATAAATCTTTATGCCGCCACCTTTGAAAGCAAGGATGTTATCGAAGCGGTTATCGCTGATTATAACGAGAATGTTGAAGAGGTTTCGCAGATATCCTATACTGATTATATCGGTATAATGATGTCCTCGATAACTACCGTTATAAACGCTATAACCTATGTTCTGATAGCCTTCGTAGCCGTATCGCTTATTGTTTCTTCAATAATGATAGGAGTAATAACGCTCATATCGGTTCAGGAGCGCACCAAAGAGATAGGAATACTTCGCGCTATCGGCGCATCCAAACGCAATGTTTCGAGTATGTTCAATGCCGAAACGGTAATAATCGGATTTACCTCGGGACTGCTTGGCGTGGTCATAACCTATCTGCTGTGCATTCCGATAAATGCGATACTTCACGCTGTCACAGGCATACCAAACCTCAGCGCATACCTGCCTCCCGTAGTGGGAGTAGTGCTTATCGCGATAAGCGTAGCGCTGACGCTCTTCTCGGGAATAATCCCGTCAAGAAGCGCCGCCAAGAAGGACCCCGTGGTCGCTTTGCGTACAGAGTAATATAACAAAACACCATAGATACACAAAATAATGTGTCTATGGTGTTTTTTTACTTAATTCAAATCAATAAAATATATTTAAATTAATAGGTCACAGTCCGTTTGGCAGTTGTCACCGTATTGAGCTTTTAAGACAAGGCTTCAAGTCGTATAGAACAGCAACGCTGCTTTTTGACCGTTTATTTTTCAGTAATGAATATGGCTTTTCCGCAGGTGTATTTTTTATTCATTTTTTAACCACATCCTTAAGAGAGTAATTACATTTTTATTATAAAGCGCTTGGAAAGAGAAGTCGATTACACAAAATGATATTTAAATTGTAATATTTGATATTTGACCCTTGTTTTTCGGTTTTACAAGTGGTATTATATAATATAATGTATATTTTATCTCCCGAAAGGAAAAGTGATATTTATGTCCGGAGCATGTAGCGGAAACTGTTCAAGCTGTCAGGAAAACTGTTCTTCAAGAAAGCCTGAAAGCTTTATAGAGCCAACAAGTGAATTCAATACCATCAAGCATGTAATTGCGGTAGTCAGCGGAAAGGGCGGAGTAGGTAAGTCTATGGTCACCTCGATGCTCGCAGTCCTCATGGCGCGTAAGGGCTATAAGGTGGGTATTCTTGATGCTGATATTACGGGACCCTCCATCCCTAAAAGCTTTGGTGTTAAAACGAGAGCAACGCAGAATGCGTTAGGAATTCTTCCTGCCGAGACTAAAACAGGAATTAAGATCATCTCGGTCAATATGATGCTTGAGGATGCAGAGTCGCCCGTTGTATGGCGCGGACCTGTTATCGCAGGGGCTGTAAAGCAGTTCTGGCAGGATGTTATCTGGGGCGAGCTTGATTATCTGTTTGTTGACTGTCCTCCCGGAACGGGCGATGTTCCGCTTACCGTATTTCAGACCATGCCGCTTGACGGTGCTGTAGTAGTCACCTCGCCGCAGGATCTTGTATCTTTGATAGTTAAAAAGGCGCTTAATATGGCTAACCTTATGAATATACCGGTACTCGGTCTTGTTGAAAACATGAGCTATGTACGCTGTCCCGATTGCGGCAAGGAGTTTCCTGTATTCGGAACAGGCGGAGAAGCGGTTGCCGAGGAAACAGGTACCGTAATGCTCGGCAAAATGCCTATAGATGTCTCGCTTTCACAGCTTGTTGATAACGGCGAGATAGAGCGCTTTGAGGGCAATTATCTTGATGCCGCAGTACAGCTTATAGCAGATAAATTTAATTGATTGGAGTCTTTTAAATGAAGATTAATAAC
>JAFPCJ010000136.1 GCA_017423885.1 Clostridia bacterium
CATTTAAATCAACTCTCCTAACAGATCATAATCAAGGGTATCGTTAATATGTACCTTTACAAAATCGCCTATACACAACGGACGGTCAGAAAGGAAGAACACCTTTCCGTCCACCTCGGGCGCATCGGCAGAACTTCTTCCGTAATAGCACTTAATGTAGTCGTCCCAGCCCTCTATGAGCACCTCGGTATCAGTATCTATCTTTTCAGCATTCTTTTCTGCCGCTATATTAAGCTGATTTTCCATAATATGCTCGGCTCGGTCAAGACGGGTCTGCTCGTCTACCTGTTCCGGCATAGTGGCTGCAACGGTTTCTTCCTCGGGGGAATATGCAAAACAGCCAAGACGGTCAAACCTCTTTTCGAGTATAAACTCATCAAGCTCGGCAAACTGCTCCTCGGTCTCCGACGGGAATCCTGTTATCAAGGTGGTACGAATCGTTATATCGGGCACCTTTTCTCTTATACGGTCGATAAGCCGAGACAGAGTTTCTCTATCACCCTTGCGGTTCATTTTTTTGAGTATATCTCCGTTACAATGCTGTATCGGGATATCAAGATATTTTACAAGCTTTTCTTCGCTTGCCATAAGTTCAAGAAGCTCATCGGTTATCTTCTCGGGGTAAGTATACAGCGTTCTTATCCAATGAAGACCCTCTATCTTACAAAGCTCCTTCAAAAGCTCACAAAGCTTCGGCTCGCCGTAAATATCAGTACCGTAGGCAGTAGTGTCCTGCGCGACAACTATCAGCTCCTTCACTCCGCGCTCGGCAAGTTTGCGCGCTTCTGCCACGCAATCCTCTATTTTTCGTGAGCGAAGTCTGCCGCGTATCTTTGGTATGGCACAATAGGTACAGCAGTTATCGCAACCGTCCGCAACCTTCAAATATGTGCTGAAAGGATAACCGCCCAAAATACGGTCAGCATTAAGGTCAAGCTCATGCTTTTCGCCGTAAGCGTTTTTGCACTTTCCCTCTATAGCCGCCTTTACTATCTCGCAAATTCTGCCGTTTGCACCTATTCCGACGCAAACATCGACCTCGGGTATCTCCTCGGTGACATCATCGCGGTAACGCTCGGCAAGACAGCCTGTGACGATAAGCGCCTTACAGTTGCCCTCGGTTTTATACTGAGCCGCCTCAAGGATATTTTCAATAGCTTCTTTTTTAGCATCCTCTATAAAGCCGCAGGTGTTGATTATAATAGCATCTGCCTGCGCTTCCTCTACGCCTATTTCAAAGCCGCCCTTTTTTAGTGCGGCAAGCATCTGCTCGGCATCGACCTGATTTTTAGGACATCCGAGAGACACCATACTGATCTTATACATATCGTTCTTCCTAATCTATATATTGCATTTCTTCATGATATTGCTTCAGCGCATCACGCACCGCTCCAAAGGAAAAGCCCTTTCGGATAAGCGCGGCATACACCTTTTCAACGCTTGCGCGGTCTGACAGCTTATTGCGGTATTTTTTCTCAATGAGCGCCCTTATCTGCGCGCCCTCATCAAATTCCGTTTCGGCAGTGACTTCCCTTGCAAGCGCATTCGGTATTCCCTTCATTATAAGCTTCTGATATGCTTCCCGCTTTGACACATTGGCTTCGCTGTAGCGCTCCGAAAGCCGCATAGCATATCTGCGGTCATCCACCATACCGTATTCCCGAAGAAAAACCATGACCTCGCTACAGCTTTTTTCAGGAAAACCTGCACGGAGGAGCTTTTCAAAAAGCGTGCGCTCGGAATAGTCGCTTCGGTCAAGATACCAAAGCGCTCTTTCTTTTGCCCTTACAAAATCAGAATGGTTAAGAACCACTTGCATAAACCAATCCTCGTCAAACTCCATATCGCTTTTTATTCCGTATTCTGCGATAACATCAACATCAACAAATTCGGTTCTGCCGTTATCAAAAGTGACCTTAAAGCAATGCTTTTTATCGCGCTTGAGTTCCTTGACTCTCATCAGTCATCGACCGCAATATCAATATCGATCTTTTTGCGCGGACGCACAGGCTCTGCCTGCTCGGGGATGATGACAGGTCCCATATCTTCTTGTGCATCCTCGCCCTTTTTGCCGTTCATGCGCTCGTTGTATTTTTCCATTATCTTGACTTCAAGCTCATCGGCAAGCGCCTTATTCTCGCGGATAAGCTGCTTAACATTGTCCCTACCCTGACCGAGACGGGTCTCGCCGTAGTAGAACCATGCGCCCGAGCGACGGAGTATCTCAAATTCAACACCCATATCAACTATCTCACCGTCACGCGAGATGCCCTTGCCGTACATAACATCAAATTCCGCCTCACGGAACGGGGGTGCTACCTTATTTTTTACCACCTTTGCGCGAGTACGCGAGCCGACCATTTCGCCGTTTTCCTTGAGTGTTTCTATCTTACGGATATCAATACGTACACTCGAATAGAACTTAAGCGCACGACCACCCGTGGTGGTCTCGGGATTGCCGTAAAGCACACCGATCTTATCGCGAAGCTGATTTATAAATATAGCACAGCAATTCGACTTTGAAAGTGCAGCTGTAAGCTTACGCAAGGCCTGCGACATTAAGCGAGCGAGCTGACCTACATGAGAGTCACCCATTTCACCCTCGATCTCGGCTCTTGTTACAAGAGCGGCTACCGAGTCGATAACGATTATATCGATCGCGCCCGAGCGAACGAGCGCCTCGGCAATTTCAAGCGCCTGCTCGCCCGAATCGGGTTGAGAAACAAGCAAGCTATCAATATCAACACCGAGATTTCCTGCATAAACAGGATCAAGCGCATGCTCAACGTCAATAAACGCGGCAGTACCGCCTGCCTTTTGCGCCTCTGCAACGCAATGAAGCGCAACGGTGGTCTTACCCGAGGATTCGGGACCGTATATTTCAACCACTCTGCCCTTGGGAATTCCGCCGATTCCGAGAGCCATATCAAGCGCCAAAGAGCCTGTTCTGATATGCTCTACCGACATAGATGCATTTTCACCGAGACGCATTACCGCGCCCTTACCGTACTGCTTTTCAATCTGCGCCATAGCAGTAGCCAATGCCTTTTCCTTACCCTCTGCAATATTCTCCATGGGAGACTTAACTGTTTTCTTTTCTGCCATTTTGATCACTCCATATTTATATTATGATTATATTATAAAGAGTTCACTGTCCCAAAAACCACTCTTTGCTTTCCGTTCATATCCGTTTTAACGGTAATATCCTTAAAGCCTGCTTCTTTCATTATATCCGAAACGGCATCCGCTTGGGTATACCCAACCTCGAAGCAAAGCTTGCCGTCCGCTTTAAGTGAAGAGCGGTATTTATCGGTTATAGCGCGGTAAAATTCAAGTCCGTTTTCCTCTGCCATTAAAGCAGTTTCAGGCTCGAATTTGACCTCGGGCTGAAGCGATTTCATCTCTTCCTTGGAAATATATGGCGGATTACTTACGATAATATCGTATTTACCGTCCGCTGCGGTCGCTTCAAAAATATCGCCCTTTACGATTTTGGTATTCTCGGCAGCAAGTTTTGAAGCATTGTTATTGAGGTAACGCATGGCTTCCTCGTACTTTTCCACCAAGGTAACGCTCGCATCGCTTTTTTCTGCCGCAAGTGTTATACCGATACATCCGCTTCCGGCGCAAAGGTCCAAAATCTCGGGAGCTTCGGTTTCCTTTATAAGCTCAAGCACGGTATCAATAAGCGTTTCGGTATCGCTTCGCGGTATAAGCACTCCCGGTCCCACTTCAAATTCTCTGCCGTAAAAATTCCATTGTCCGA
Source organism: Clostridia bacterium (assembly GCA_017423885.1). Next base: position 3,767 of record JAFPCJ010000136.1, read on the forward strand.
AAATATACTGCAAAGGGTATCTTACCTCACGCTGATGTATCAGCGCTATAAGATTATTTTCCTGAAAAGGGGTGAGGTGCTCGTTATACTTTGTAAGTATCTGCGCGTTTGCATAGCCTGTAAGATGGCGGATTATTGCGCGCGACTCGGCGGCAAAATCCTCAACTCCCGCCTTTTCAAGCTGCTTTTTACAGTAGTTATATGCTTCAAATATCGTTTTGCTCATCTTTTTCCTCAACACACGCACAAGCGCACACAGGTCTTTGAACATCGGGGTTTTCAGGCTCACACGCCTTTAACGCCGCGATTGCTATCTCTATCATGCCGTCATCAGGCTCCTTTGTGGTAATTCTTTGGAGCCAAAGTCCCGGTGCAGAGATTATTCTTGTAATAATATTATCATATTTTCCGCAGAAGCGAAGCACCTCAAAGCCGACTCCGCAAATAAACGGTATCATCAAAAGCTTGGCTGCAACCCATACCGCAGGAATATCGTAAACTCCGGGGAATATCATCTGAACAACGGTTGAAATAACAATACTTATAAGTATCATAAGAATCATAAAGGATGTGCCGCAGCGAGGATGGAATCTACGCTGACCGCGGACATTCTCAACCGTAAGCTCAAGACCCTTTTCATAGCAGAAAATAGTTTTATGCTCGGCGCCGTGATACATAAATACGCGCTTGATATCCTTCATAAAGGAAACTGCCCATACATAACCCACAAACACGGCAAGCTTTATAAGCTGTTCTATGCTTGAACGGATGATCGGATTGGTTATCTCAACCTTGAACAGCCAACTTATACCATCAACTATCTTTCTTGGAACATACATAAACAAGGCAACCGAAAGCGCAACACCCAGAACTGCCGCAATTACCATAATAACGGTAAGCAACGTCTTGTTTTCTTTCTTTTCCTCATTTGTCGCCTTATCGGTCTCGGAATCAGAGGTCAACGGCTCCTCGTTCCCCGATTTCTCGGCTTTTTTTGCAGCCTTTGCAGCCTTTTTTGCCTTTTCCTCTTCTTCCTCAAGGTCGGTAAAGCCGGATTTATCAGCAGAGATCATCATTGCCTTATAGCCTTGTAGCATTGACTCCACAAAGGCTACCACTCCGCGGATTATCGGCAATGCAAATATCTTATATTTCTCGCGAATACTCTTTTGATCCATAAGCGAGACATCTATTGAGCCGTCAGGCACGCGCACCGCCATAGCAGTCTTCTCGGGGCTTTTCATTAAAATTCCCTCGATGAGCGCCTGACCACCTATTGCAGTATATTTTCCCATTATCATTCTCCTTCTTGTGTCTGTTCTTCCTCGTTGACCTCGATGCCGTTTTCCTCGGTCTCACCAAGGGCTGTAAGCTCCTCTGCAAGCTCAGGCAGAGAAACCAACTCCTCTTCGATCTCTTCTGTTTCCTCAAACAAGGGAAGAACTATCGTTACCGTAGTTCCTACTCCCTCTGTGCTTTCAACAAAAAGCAAGCCCTTATGCTGTTTTATTATTTCATCGGCTACGGCAAGACCTATGCCCGAACCGCGAACCGTTTTATTTGATTTAAAGAATTTTTCCTTTACGCGGTCAAGATCCTGCGCGGGTATTCCAACGCCCGTATCCTTGATCTGAATACGAACACACCCTTCCTCGCGGTTCTGCACCACAAGCACAAGACCGCCCTTTTCGGTATACTTAACTGCATTATCGATAATATTTATAAATACCTGCTTCAAACGGTCACGGTCACCCATTACTATAGATGACTCGGCAGGCGGAGTAAACGATACTTCTATTCCCTGCTGACGCGCAAGCTCTACATACATATCGACCGCCGAGGTCAAAAGCTCTGATATATCGCTCGGCATGGTATTTACGGTAAGACGGCCGTTCTGCATTCTCGAAAAATCAAGAAGCTCCTCAACAAGGCTTGAAAGTCGCTCCGCTTCCGAAAGCACAACATCAAGTCCGCGGCTTACAAGCGCATCATCCGTTCCGAGAGAGAGCTTTGCGGTCTCTCCCCAGCCGCGAATGGCGGTAAGCGGTGTACGGAGCTCATGCGAAACCGAGGATATAAAATCATTTTTCAGCGCTTCTGCCTGCTGAAGCTCGTTTGCCATGTAGTTTATGGTATCGCAAAGCTCGCCTATCTCATCGTTTTTGTTATAATCTATCTGCGAGCTCAACTCTCCCGAAGCGATCTTTCGCGCAGTATTACTTACATCGCGTATCGGGCGCACGATTGATTTGATAAAATACATTCCCGAAAGCGCCGAAATGGCGAGAATTCCGCAAAAAAGCAAAGCCAGCAGCACCACAACGCCCGTTATATGAACATTTACAGCGCGCATTGAGGTTATCCAGCGGTACGCGCCGAGATATACCCCATCTGCGTTATAAAGCAGGGTGGCAGAAGAAAGTATCTGCTCTCCGCCCTCGTTTTCACCTTGATAGGTAGCACTCTCGGTCTTCTCGTCCAAGGCTTTTTTAAGATCAGGCGGGATATTGCCGTCACTTTCAAAGCCGGTAGTAGATACTATCATTCTTCCCGTTTCATCGAAAACCTGAATTTCAAGGCGGTTTTTATCGGGAAAATCCTCTGAAAGCATAACTGCGGCATCGGTAAAATTCTCGGTAGTACATTCATTTAAAAAAGAGAATTCAAAGCTGTATTCATCGGCAAGCGAATGAATACGCTCAACATAAAACGAGCGGTATATAGCAGAAAAAGCAATAACAAAGATGAGAACCGCAACGGCAACGATAAGAAATATATTTAAAAACCAACGCATACCTATGCTCTTGAATTTAAGCTCAAAATTCATTTGTTCTCATCTCCTTTCCATTTTACTGATCTATTCTGCCGTTTCGGAAGTGTTCCACTTATAACCCATGCCCCATACCGTTACAAGATAATCGGGGTGGGATGCATCCTTTTCGATCTTCATTCGAAGTCTGCGTATATTTACGTCTACTATCTTTTCCTCACCGTAATAATCCTGACCCCATACCCTTACAAGAATATCGCTTCGGCTGAGGGCTGTATCGGGATTGGTAAAGAAATACTCTATTATCTGGAATTCGACCTGTGTAAGCTCAATATTGGTGCCGTTTTTCATCAGCGTTCTTCTGCGAAGATTGAGCGTAAACTGACCGAGAGTTATTTCATCGGAATTAACAGCAGGCTTTGCGGAGTTCATCTCAACTCTGCGATAAAGCGAGTCAACTCTTGCCAAAAGCTCTGTAGGACTGAACGGCTTGGTTATATAATCGTCCGCCCCCAACATAAGACCACTTATTTTATCCATTTCCTGTGATTTTGCGGTAAGCATGATAATACCGATAGAAGCACTGCGGCGGCGCAACTCCTTACAAAGCTCAAAGCCGTCCATCCCCGGCATCATTACATCCAACAATGCTATATCAAAGCCTTCAAGGTCATTATCAAAAATATCAAGCGCCTCTTCGCCCGAGCCCGCTTCAACTGTAGTATATCCTACGCGTTTGAGATTGATGGCTTCGAATTCACGGATAGCCGCCTCATCCTCAACAATAAGAATTCTTCTCAATTTTCTTTTCCTCCAAAAGCGTCAGCTGTTTAAATATATCAATTTTTTAAGCTCATCCATAGTAATCGACATCGGATTATCGGTAGCACTGATTCTGCCCACTATGACAGAATCTGCGGTGCGGCATATCTCCTCAAGCTTACTGCCGTTGCGCTCAAGCTCGCTATTTTCCCACTCCTCAATATCGTATGCATAAAGCTCTATAAGCTTGGCTGTCGGTTTTTTATCGGTATCGCAGGCAAAGAAAATTCTGCTTCTGCGCTTCGAGTCAACCGAAACGGCAATATTCCCGAGCCATTTTTCGGGCAAGGTCATAGAATAACCGTCATTCTGATTTATTACTTCACTCTGGCGCACAACAAAGGTCTCGCCGTTATAAGCGCTCCAACGCGTACAGTATATTCTTTCGGACGAAGACTTGCTGTCCGCCGCGGGAATCTCCTCGGAAATGGGTATTTCAAGTATACCGTCATGATTTACGTCCTTGCACATAAGCGAAGCCGAGCGGGCGGTGCGGCTGTTTTCTCCTGCCGTTTCCTCAAGCAGGGGATTTACAAGCTCACCCTTGAAAAGCATAAACACTTCGGTAACTGCACCCGAGCTTTTCAACTCATCAACATATATCGCGTTCTGTCCGTTAGCAAGGGGTGATTCGGTTATCGAAACGATGCTCTTTACGCCCTTATCCATCATACAGCCCGAAACCTCGGTAACACCCGAATCATCCAAGGTATATAAAGATGCGCGGTTTGTTGAATCTGTGGTATTTATATGCTGAATAAAAATTTCTTTTTCATTATTGGAATCAAGGTCACAGCAAAGGTATTCGGTATACCTTTGAAGGGTTCTTTGATTTAGCTTATTTCCTGTAAACGAATAGACCGCAATCTGTTTTTCGGTTGAGGTCTGCATTTCCCAGCCTATGAGAATCTCCTCGATACCGTCCGCGTTAAGGTCGCAAAAATCAACTCGCTCAACTCCGCCTGCCGTTACGGTCTGATCGTCTGCCGATACCCATTCCTCACCGTCAGAGCAAATGAGATTTACGTGCATCTCCTCTTCGTTAAGGCTGTAAAAAGCAAGCGCTTCCTTTTCACCGTCTCCGTTTATATCATATATTACGATCGCGGAGCGGCGGTCTCCTCCCGAGGGATAGCGCAGGGTATACGCCTTATCAACACTTTTTTTAAGAGCCTTTTCTATCGGGTAATAATCCCCCATAAGCTCGGGAGGGCTCAGCAGATCATAGATGTTAGCCGGAAAGACATCACAACCACAAAGACAAACCATAAGCGCTGATACTAACAGCAAAAAGATATTTTTTATTCCTCTCACGGCATACACCCCCAATATATAATTATACATTAAACATTATATCATAAAGTTTTTAAAAAAGAAAGTATTTTTTGCGGAGAAATACGCTTTATTTTTACTTTTTCTTGCATATAACAAAACTGTATGCTAACATATAAATGTAGCATGAAAGGAAGCGAGTATATGGACACGGTAAAACTAAATAATACAAATGTTAAAATGATAGCCCATCGGGGGTTGAGCGGTCTCGAATGTGAAAATACCGCCGCCGCATTTATTGCTGCAGCAAATCGCTCGTATTATGGAATCGAAAGCGATGTTCATGTCACGGCTGACGGCAAATTCGTAATGCATCACGATGATAAAACAGGGCGGATATTTGAAAAAGACCTCAAAATTGAAGCCACCTCATTCGAAAAGCTTATCGCCCTGCAAAAAAAGAAGGATTCAAGAAAAACTCCCGAATCCATGCGCCGCGATCTTGCTATCCCCACGCTTGACGATTATATCGATATTTGTAAGAGATATAATAAAAAAGCGATCCTTGAAATAAAAAATGAATTTTCAGCCGAAAACATCCGCAAGCTTATCCGACATATCGATTCCTACGGCTATCTTGACGATACGGTCTTCATCTCATTTTACTGGGAAAACCTTATAAAGCTTCGCACTTTTTTACCCAATCAGAAAGTACAATTCCTTACAGGCTCATGCGAGGGCGGACTCACTCAAAAGCTGATAGATCACCGCTTTGATCTTGATATTCTTTTCAGCGGTCTTACAAGTTCCGATGTCGCCGCACTTCACAATGCAGGTCTCGAAGTAAACTGCTGGACGGTAAATTCCGTGCAGGACGCACAAAAAATGCTTGAACTCGGCGTTGATTACATTACTACAAATATTCTTGAATAACAAAAGAGCTGTCGCAGTGATGCGACAGCCATTTTTTTACTCAAAAAGCTTTGCAAAAATATGTACGGTATCTTTTATCGATACATCTGTAGTATTTACGCAAAGATCGTAATTCTTTCTGTATCCCCATTTCTGACCGGTATAAAACTCATAGTATTTTGCACGGTTTTTATCGATCTTATGGATGCGTTTCTTCATCTGCTTATCGGTATAATGCTCTTCCTCGGGACTACGCTCAAAGCATCTCTGAACGCGGCTGTCCATATCCGCATAAACAAAAATACGGAAAGGCTTATAGTCACGAAGAATATAATCTGCACAGCGACCTACTATAACGCAATCGGACTTTTCTGCAAGGCTCTTTATTATATCAGTCTGTGCCTGATATACCGACTGTATCTGCTGCAGAGGGTAACTGTCAACATACGAAATGGTCTGACCGATCGTAATAGGATAGAGCTGATGGGGCTGACTCTCCATAACACGATGCACATATTCTTCAGAAAGAGAGGTATGCTTGGAAATTTCGGTAACTATCTCCTTATCGTAATAATCGATATTAAGCTCCTCTGCAAGACGGCGACCGAATTCACGGCCTCCGCTACCGAACTCACGACCGATAGTAATTAACTTTCCCATAATTTACCTCCAAAACTTTATTGCTTAATAATATATATATTATTCTTTAATTTATTATAGCAAATTTTTAACGATCAGTCAATATTTTACATAAAAGAAATTAAACAAAAACAAGGACCCGAAAAACGAGTCCTTGCCTGATGCATTAAAAATATTATTTTGCTTTCTTGGAATCGCGGAATTCGCGCCAACGAACCCAAAGCGGACCTGCAACAAACAGCGAGCTGAAGCAACCCGAGATAAGTCCGAATACCATCGGTATAGCAAAGGTACGAAGCGATACAAGACCGTATATCTCTGCAACAACAATAATGGTAAGAACCGCAATGGTGGTAGTAAGAGTGGTTACGATATTACGGGTAATGATGCCTGTAATACTCATATCCATGTTCTCACTAACAGGAAGGTCGGGATACATTCTCTTGTTCTCACGGACACGGTCATAGATAACGATGGTATCGTTGAGCGAATAACCGAGTATAGTAAGTACAACCGCCATGTAGTTAGCATCAATCTGCAGACCGAAGATAGCGCAAGCAAAGAAGCTTGCAAATATATCTATAACCAACGCGCAAAGTGCGGTAAGAGCAGCCGAAACGCCTCCTATCCTACGGAAACGGAAACCGACATAAATAATAACAAGAATTGCTGTAATAAGAACGGCTACCAAAGCCTTTACAAGGAAGCTTCCTGCAACAGAGGGGCTTACCGAGTTAGAGTCATAAAGCTCAATGTTATTATCCTTGAATTCCTTTACAAGAGCATCGGTCAAAGCCTCCTGCTTTTCAGCCGCAAGAGAATCCTTGCCTGCAAGGGAGATACTTAAAGTCTTGGTGTCGCCTGCGATAGAGGTATTCTTACCGGTGGTGAAATCCTTATCGATAACGCCCTTAATAACATCCTTTGCCGCCGCTTCGTCAACCTCACCTGTATAAGAATATGTAATTCTTGTACCGCCCGAGAAGTTGATATCAAGCTTTACACCGCCAATAACAGTGAAAACAATGCCTGCAATAAACAAGATAGCATAGATCGCTACGCTGATCTTAAACCATTTTTTCGTATTGATATATTTATTAGCCATTTTTCTTACCTCCGTAAAGCGCAGGCTTTCTCAAGAATTTAAGCTGAGAAACACTCTTCAGCATATACTTGGAAGCAAGAACACCCATGATAAGGTTGAAGATAACACCGATCAACAGCGTATATCCGAACGAATAGATAGAACCTGTAATAGAGGTTCCGAATATAGACATGATGGGCGAGAAGACCTTAGCAACAATGCTGTCGGGAGAACCGAAGGCACCAATAAGAACGAGCGAAACTATAACGATGGTAACGTTACCGTCGATAATAGCGTTAAGGCTGTTCTTGAAGCCGCTGTCTATAGCGCCGTCAATAGTCTTACCCTTCTTGAACTCATCGCGGATACGCTCGGCGGCGATAACGTTACAGTCAACACCTACACCGATCGAAAGAATGATACCGGCAATACCGGGAATGGTAAGAGTAAAGCTGTCAGCACCGGGGAAATAACCCGAAATGCAAGCGATAGAGCCTGCAAGCTGACCGAGCAGAGCGATAGCCGCAACAAAACCGTTCATACGGTAGCGGATTATCATAAGCAAGCAGATAATACCAAATGCTATAGCACCTGCGAGCAGCATGACCTCAAGTGCATTTGAACCAAGGGTAGGTGAAATGACCTGAAGCTTGCTGTCATCAACAGTAAGCGCAAAGGGCAGAGAACCTGCATTGATCTTATCTGCAAGCTCCTTAGCCGCCTCAAAGCTCTCCATACCGTCTATGTAAGCAGTACCGCCTGTAATAGCAGTATTAACGGTAGGAGCAGAGATCATAACATCATCCATCCAGATGGAGATGGTCTTTCCTACCATCTGTGCGGTAGCCGAAGCAAACTTTGAAGTACCTACATCGGTAAACTCAAGGTATACCACATACTCGCTGTTCTCGTTAACGCCTGCCTGAGCCTGCTTAATATCCTCTGCGCCCTTGAGGATTATATCTTTCTGATCCTCATTGCGGCAGAAGGTAAGAAGTGCAGTCTCGCCAAGCTCCTGAACGGCTTCCTGAGCGTCAAAATCGCTCTCGCCTGCCGCCCACGGGAAACGGACGATAATCTGATGATTATTGTTGTCTGTATAGACCTCATAATCGGTGATGTTGTTGTTTACGAGACGAGTCTCGATGATGGCCTTGGCTGCATCCATATCCTCATCGGTAATTTCAACATCAGCCTTATCGGGAGAGAACACAGCCTCTACACCGCCGCTGATATCAATACCCCAACGGATATCATCTGCACCCTTGACGTAAACGTTTCTGGTGTCGCCGTAGTAGTTATCGATTCCAAAAAATGCGGTAAATGTAAGCGCAAGGATCAAAATCAAAACTACAAAAAATACCGGCTTGCCTACTCTTTTGGACTTCATTGGCAAATCCTCCAACATTTTTTTGTTTTGTCAGTCTGACAAAAATAAATTAATTATGTCATACTGATTATTATACACAAAGCACTTATTAAAGTCAATCAAAAACTGTAAAAAGTGCCATTATTTTAAAAGCTTCTCCAAAGCGGCGTATCTAACGGCGGTTGCAAGCACCACAGAAGCCAGCTTTATATCCTCTACCGATGGGTAAGACGGGGCAATACGCAAATTGGAATCCTCGGGATCGTTACCGTAAGGGAAGGGCGCACCTGCAGGAGTAAGAACCATTCCTGCATTGGCACAAAGCTCCTCAACGCGCTTGGCGCAGCCGGGCATGACCCAAAGACTTACAAAGTATCCGCCCTTCGGATTGGTCCATCTTGCAATACCCTTGCCCGAAAGCTGTTTTTCAAGCTCGCTTATAACGCTTTCAAACTTGGGACGAAGTATCGCGGCATGACGCTTCATATGCTCCTTAACATCATTCAGACTGCGGAACATACGCGCATGTCTTAACTGATTAAGCTTATCGGGACCTATGGTCTGATAGCTCATGCGCTGTTTGAGTATGGCAACATTATTGGGACTTGCTCCCTGCGCCGCAACACCTGCACCCGGAAAGGTTATCTTTGAAGTAGAAGTAAAAATAAGCGGAAGATCGGGGTTTCCTGCCTTGACACACTCATTATATATGTTAAGCAGCTTGTCACCCTCGTCATACAGATCATGTACCGCATAGGCATTATCCCAGAATATTCTGAAATCCCCCGCCGCAGGACGAAGCCTTGCCATTCGGCGCACCACCGCATCACTGTAAGTAATGCCTACGGGATTGGAATACTTCGGAACGCACCAGATACCCTTTACCGAGCTGTCCTTAACAAGCTCCTCAACAACATCCATATCGGGACCTTCCTCGTTTGTAGGAACCGGAATAAGTGTAAAGCCGAAATACTCGGTTATTGCGAAGTGACGGTCATAACCAGGAACGGGGCACAAAAATTTAAGCTCTCCCTGACGTCCCCAAGGCTCGCCGCCCATACCGTGAGTCATTGCTTGTGCGATAGTATCAAACATCATATTAAGCGATGAGTTTCCGCCAACTATTATCTGCTCGGGAGGAAGCTCAAGAATATCACCGAAAAGGAGCTTGAGCTCGCGCAGACCGTCAAGTCCGCCGTAGTTACGGCAATCGATACCGCTGATGTTTTTAAATCCCGTATCATTGCCGACAAGGTCAAACATCTTTTCACTCAGATCCATATTATCAAATCCGGGCTTTCCGCGAGACATATCAAGCGAAAGGTGCAAGGAGCGCAAGCGTTCATATTCTGCCTTTACGCTTTTAAATTCCTCTGCAAGCTCGGAGCGATCCATTTTGATATACTCTGTCATATTGAAAATCACCTCATAACTTATATACTATAATACATTTTACGCGAATTTTCAAGAATTTTTATTTTTTATTGCATTTATCGGCGTTTTACACATAATATACTATCTTTTAACGCCGTCAAAAAGCAAGAAGCCATACTTTCGCATGGCTTCAAATCAACATCTTCGCGCTATATATCAAAAAGTTTTATTTCAAGGCAAGAATACGGCGGCATGGTAACGGTAGGCGTAAGGGACTCTCCCGTAAGCGTATATCGGTTTTCATCGTCTATTCTTGCAAGCTGTGCCTCATTTATCGAAAAACCCGAAATGTCAAGCGCGACCTCTACCGCATATTTATTTGCATTCGATATAACAACTGCTGCCTTTTTGCCATTTTTTGCGGCATTTACAAACACCTTTTTGCCGTCACTTTCAGCCTTGAACTGACTGCCGAGTGCATAAAGCGTATTGAACATAGCTATTGCGTAATATGTTCTGTACGGCTTGCCGTTATCGGCGCTGAAAAGGCTTCTGTAGTCGCTGAAGCCGAGTCCGCCGTCATAAAAGCACATCACATCGGTTGACGTATTTTGCATCATAAGCATAAATCCGAGTGTTTTAGCGCTTGCAATGGGGTCATCGCGGCGGTAACGGTCGGTATGCAGATTCCATTCATTCAGATGATGCTCTGTTTGCGTAAAGCCGTAACGGTCAAGTATCTTCCGACAATATTCGGCGTGCTCGGCTATTACAGTAAAATCATTTCTTACCGATTCATGACAGTTATCGTACACATGCCACGAAAAGAAATCGAGCGGAGCATTTTCCTCTTGGATATGTTTAAAAAAGCCATGCATGAAGTCTATGGTAAAATCGTAGATATACTCAACCTTTTCAATTCCTGAATGCATTGGGTCCTTTTTATACTCATACACCCCGCAATGACCGTAGCCGCCTACCTTTATCCTGCTCCCAAAGCACTTCTTCAGATGCTTGGCTGTGACAGAATAGAGACGATAGTACTCTTGCGGCGTTCCCTTCCACATTGCGGCAAGCTCGTCAGCAAAGCAATCGTCAGGCTCGTTCCATATTTCCCAATAGGTAATGCTGTAGAAAAATCCGTTTGCCCAACCGTCAATATAATGACGTATCACATGCTCGCATATACGCGCCCATTTTTCAAAATCCTTGGGCGGAAAAATACGGTGCGCCTTTATCATGTGTGCGTTTTCAATGGTAACACCCAATCGGAAATAAGGCTCACAGCCATTATCAATAAGACCCTTTATTATTACATCGGTATACGCAAAATCATAGGACGCTTCATCGTTTTCGTCAGCATCAAAATCGGGAAACAAATTGGGGATGTCAACATAAAGTCCCCCACCCATCCATCCGCCTACATCATGAAGCCGCGAATACGGAATTCCTGCACGCGAAAGATAGTGAAACATAGAATTGGAAAGACCTGTGAGCGGCGGCTGACCTATACCGTGCATAGGCTTTATTTTTCCTGTTTCTTCATTAAAATCAACGGCGATATTAACATTTTGATCCATTTTAGCACTTCCTTTTTCCTGACACTGTCCCCAATATATCACAGCGTGCAAAGTATGTCAACCTGCACTTCCCCGAAACTTTTTCGGTTTAAACAAACGAAAAAGCACCGCGTCAAAACGCGATGCTCTTCCGTTTTAAGGGGTTTGAGGAGAGGATCTCTCCTTTCGGAGAAACCATACCGAAACGGGTGCGGCTCCCTTTTCGGTACGATAATATCATAAACCTTAATCTTTGCATTTCTATGAACGTTTTTTAAATTTTTTTAACAGAATATATGTCCGCAACACAGTCAATACTAAAGACATCAGAACAAAGGAGCAAAGGAAATGAAATATTACGAATCAAGATCAAAAAAGCGCGCAGGCGGCACGCTTTATTTACTTCTGGCATGCACTCTTATAGCCGTTGGAATGCTGACGTGGTTTGCGGTATCGCGCATGGTGAAACCTAAAAATGACAACAATTCCTCGGTAAGCGATCCTTCAAGCGGAATGTCATATCCCGAGACCGACTCGTCATATAATGAGGATACGACCATGTCTGAAATAACCTCAAGCATAGTTGCAAATCCCGTTACCGATATTCCCTATTCCTCCGAGGAGCAGACCTCTTCCGCCGAGCCCGAGGAGCCAAAGCAGGCTCCTATAATGCCGATAGACGGCAAGCTTTTAAAGGAGCACAGCACCACAGCACTTCAGTTTTCCTCCACCTATAACGATCTGCGCTTGCATAACGGCATTGACATCGAAGCCTCCGCAGGCAGTACGGTAAAGGCGGCGGCGGACGGTACCGTCACCTCAACCGAGGAGAGCGCAACACTCGGAAAAACGGTGACCATAGACCACGGAAACGGCATTATTATGAAATACTGTGGACTTGACAACGTTCAGGTGTCAGAGGGCAAAAAGGTAAAGATGGGCGACCCGATAGCGGTAGTGGGCAGTATTCCGTGCGAATGCGCCGATAAAAGCCATCTTCACCTTGAAGCAACCAAAAAAGGCGAAAGCGTATCGCCTATGGACGTGATAGGTCAACTTCCCGAATGATCGGTTCACCTTAAAATACCTCTTACCACTTACTTCTTACCTCTTACCTCTTACTTCAATCCCCCGCCCCCGACCTTCGTTTAGGGGCAAAAAACGGCAGACCGTAAATCTTTCATGCGGTCTGCCGTAGTTTTTCTTGACTTGTGGGAATTTAAGCAATTATTTCAACCGTTTTCTTTTTGAGGTTTACTAAATCCCTGATGTCAGTTGTACCATCCTTATTTATATCGCACCTTGTATTATGATCGGAGTTGACAAGTAAATTTATTCTTAACATTGCAACATCGGTTGCGTTTATATTTTCATCACCGTCAAGGTCACCGTTTTTGAAAAATGCAACGGTAAATTCGGTTATGTGTCCTTTATAAGTAACCGTAATGATTTGATAACCTGTTTTATTCGTATCATAATCTGAAATAACAGCATCATGTAAATCGAATATTTCGTAATTGCCTTCGGGATAACCAACTGCAATTTTTCCGCCTGTCAGATCAAGCTTTTCACCTAATACATATTCTCTTTTGGTGGGTAACGTTGAAATTGCAACAAAGGAAATGGGGCGAGAAATAATTCCGCCGGAGATACCTGTGCTGTTATAATAAACGACGGCATTTTTAAGATAATCGTTGCCTTCAAGAATGTTGACACAGTTCCATTCTTCAGAAGTAC
>JAFPCJ010000137.1 GCA_017423885.1 Clostridia bacterium
AAAGCACTGTTTCGCCTGAAATAAGCAGGTAATTTTCTTCCACCGTCACCGCATGAGCGGTATCAAGCTGCTCTAATAGACCCGATATCCTTTTGTCTGTACTGCTTATATCCTTTAGGACTCGCTTCTCAAGAGCATATACCCTGCGGTCCTTACCCATAAAAGCAATGCTTCCGCCGATTTGCAAAACGGTATCCTTTACAACGCCGCCTTGAATTTTCTGCAGTAAGGAAGTGCTTAACTTATCAGGCTCAAAAAGTGTTTCGGCTATATTACCCTTTATCGGCGTACCCGAAAACCGCTCACCCTTTTTTAAGGCGACCTCATATATGCTGTTGCTCAAGACGGCATATAATTCATCCCCTACAGCCTCTAATTTTTCAATGCTTTCCCCATCGTTTACCCGCTTAAAGCTTCCGACCGGAAAATAAAGCGGAGATGATACCTTTGATACCGCAATGCTGTCTGCCGCATCCTCATAGCCGTAAAAATACAGCCTTGAATCATGACAGCAAACTTCACTCGCAGAAATAACATCTACTGCTTCGGTCGCAGTACGTGAGGCTATAATAACAAGATTATTGCCGTCTATCTGCTTATACATAGGCAAAGGATATGCTGCGGCGTTACCCGAAGTAAAACGGATTATTCCGAGATCACGGTCACAATGCATTGTTACCGTAACACCGCCAAGATCGACCGCGGCACTTTCATTACCTGCGTATATTACCCATTCCGTACATTCATTCTGCGCGGTAAAAAGTCTGCATACGACCGTATCGTCATCAAGTCCGCCTATCGGCAGACGGAATACCGAGGATCGGCCGTCGGTACCGAAGTACGCCTTAAAAAATCCACCAAGCAAATTTTGCGCCTCGGGCTGAACAGGCTTATAAAGCGAATCAAAATCGTTTTCGTTTATATACTCTGTTCCTCTGCCGTTTGCAAGGATGACAGGAATATATATGTCATCCTGATTAATGGATATCCATTCGCTTTCATCCTCTGACAGTTCATATATTACCGTTTCTTTTGAATAGTAGCCTTTAAGCGTTACAAAAGCATATATTCCACAGCCTACGGTACTGTCCGCAGAAAAAGCAACAACTTTTTCAGGGATATGAAACTCGTCCGACGAAACGCGGTAAAAATGCATACCGGCAGTCTGTGTTGTGCCGTCTGCGCTTATCCAATAAAAGCTTATATCGGCTGCCGAATCATAGTCGGTGGTAACGGCATACGCAAGTGACGAAATACCGTTTCCCTTCATGCGCTTTACATTACAGGACCTTATCGGCGAAGCAAAAAAGGAAAGCTCATCGGGAGAGCAAATAGCATTTTGCGAAACTGTACTGAAACCTTTTCTTGACACCACACGTCCGTTCACTATCGCAAGGTCATCACCCGAAAACTTTGCCGACTCATCACAAAGATCAAGCGAAAAACGCTTTTGGGACTTTCTTTTATACATCGGATATTTCATAGTGTCACTCCCCCGTCATCGTTCGGGAGCACATCCTTTATTTTGTTTACGCTTCCCCTTACCGCAGAGCGTTTGGCATTATAAAGTGCGGTAAACATCTGTGACTTTTCCCCATCAGCCTCTCCTGCCGCTAAAAGCATAGCCATTCCGCATATAACGACTTCAGCAGTATTCTCGGAGACATTAAGTTTTTCCGACAGCATCTTGGGTGCTGTAATACCGAGATCAGCGCAGATATGGCAAAGTGCAGTAAAGGCTCTTTTTAAAAGCACCGCATCCTCCGAAGCAGACGGATCCTGATTTGAAAATCCTCCGAGCGCTATCGCTCTTGAAAATATCTCATATCCGTTCATTGGCTTTCCTCCTGCTGTTCGTCATATAAAAGTCCTCCGATATCGGGTATTATTCCTCTTGGCAAGCGCTTGAGATACTGCTGTTTTGTAACTATACCCTTATCAAAAAGCTCGGTCAGCAGCTTAATCTGCTCTGCTGTGCTGAAAACGGTATCGGCTCCGACATCCACCCTTGCATTTATTAAAAGCTCACGATAGCGCTCGGCATCAAAAGGCATGTACCACACTCCGCTTTCATCCTCAAGCTTTATTCTGCGGTCACCGTATTGGGTTATCCAAAAATCCGCCCAGATACGTGAAACATCCTCGATCATCGAATAAAAGCGGCTCTTTACCAACTCAAGCGGCATTGAAGACATATTCTGAAGTGCAATAATAGCGCTTGCATTGTCAGGATTGCTGTCTCCTCTTGCCGCTTCATTGGCTCCGTTTTGCGTAAGCGTATTTTCTATAAGATCGTTTATGCTTTCATCAAAGTTTGATGTAAAATCAGGCGGAGCAACAAACTTCACCGCATTTGCAACGTCCTCATTAGAGCCGTAAATTCTGATTATCTGTCCCGGCTCATTAGTAACCTCATCGGGTACGGTATCACCGTTTACGACCATCATAGGCATGCCCATAGTCATAGCCGACCATACCTTTGCCGTGATCATGCGGTTTATTGCTATCTGATTGGGGATAAGATATGTGACCTCACTTTCACCGTATATAAGTCTGCCGCGTTTTTCCCACACAAACAGACTTAACGGATACATGCGAAGTCTTGTGTTAAACGGCTCTCTTATGACCGCATTTTCGGTCACCTTGGTACACATGATCTCATACTCCCCATTCTCTTTATATTCCTTATAAAGACGGGTAAGAACAAGAATTTTACCGCTTTTGCTCGGCTTTATTGCCCGCAGAGCGCTCTCATTCTGTGAATATCGCAAAACCTCTCTCCTTACGTCCTTTATATCGCACATGGACGCAATTATTATATAGGGCTGCTTTTGAACGCTGTCACAATAAGGATCTCCGAAATAAACATCCTCAATATCAAGCACCTCACAGGCAATATCTCCCTTTATGGGAACTGCACGGTCTTCATCGGCATAAAGACCTGTTTTAATATCAGGATCCCAATAGGTATAGATGATTCCGCTACCGCTGATGTAGGCGTTTCGCAGTGCCTGCTCGCAAACTCCTGCAAAGCCTGTTCTTTCAGCCGTTACCGCACGGTAATTTCCAAGCGCATTCATGATAACGTTTATTTCTCTTGAATCAGCGCTTCCTTTAAAACCGCTTTGCTCGGAAAGCTTTCTTAATCCACCTTTATTGTCAAGAGCAAGACCTACCGTATCAGGAATACCGTCTGCGCTGAAGGACACCGTAACGGGGCGGTTCAGCACCTGCGCCATTTTGTAGTCTCCTATACGCTTTATAACGTTATGACGCACAAGCGGACGCTCATTGGGACATTTAGCGCCGTGCCACTGATCCCCCGCATAAAAACGCTCGTTTATCTTTATCTGCTCGTACATTCCGCGCGAGCCCATAGACGCCTTAAGTCTGACTCCCTCGTTATATTCCTCAAAAATTTTTGCAGGGTCTGTTCTCATACTTTTCCTCCTTTTTTAAAATGAGGGTTGCCTCATATATTGAAGCAACCCCTTTTTCTGTGATATTACGATACAGTAATTACCGCAACATCGGAATAGGTAGAAGCAAGACCGTCTACCGTTATCTTAACAAAGTAATAATGAATACCTGCTTCAAGATCGGTCGGTATTGCCATAGAATTAGAGGTAGCACCTGCTATCTTAACAGCACCGTTTCTGCCCTCGTCAATAGCCTTGTACCACTGATAGGTAAGAGCACCTGCAGGAGTAGCGGCGGCGGTTACAGATACCGAGCCTGTGATATTACCTGCCGTCTTGGAGGCAGATGCAGGCTGAACGGTTATGTTGATAGAGGGAGATATCCATCCCCATACAGCATCAAGTCCGCTCTTCTTTACGAATACATCGTAATAGATACGGTAATCGAACTTATAAGCATCCGCATCAATGTTCTGTTCGGGAGTGAATATACGCATCTGCTCGGTCTTTTTAACAAGATGAGCGCCTGCCTTAGGCAGTACGAGCATATAAACCTCTTTAGCGTTATTCTGCGGAGCAAAGCCACCTGTCAGATTATCGAAATCATAGGCTGTCTTCATGCGATCGGCAACTACGGGAATTATCGCGACGCCGTCAAGACTACGTACCTGAAGTGTGATATCGCCCTGCTCAAAATCGGAAACATTGAGCATCTTCGAGATCTCGGAGGAGTTCATAAGACGCGCATACATAACGCTGTCTACAAAAGCTACAAGCTCCTCGTCATATCCGACATTTTCACGAACACGGGAGATAAGCTCACCGAGTGTCGCAAGCGGAGCATCCACATCGCCCTCAACAAGATTTGCGCGGGCGGCAGCAAGACCTGCAAGCTTTGAGATAACATAGGCATCACACTCGGGAACTACCTTTGTGCGTACATACTCGCCGAGAATTTTACCTGCAAGACCTGCAACACCGGTCTCATCCATATCCTCACGGTCGATCTGCAGAGAGCGAGCGCGATCCATAGCCATAGTATAAGAGGAATTGCTGACGGTGATAGCACCGCGGCTAAAGCCGGTATTGCGATCATAATCGGCAAGACCCTGAAATTCGATATCAGGAATAATGACCGTCTTTGCGCCTACGAACTTTGCGGCAAGCGCATTGTCGGCAAAGAAGCCTGTTGCACTCTTCTGTGCAAAAAGGCGGTCAAGCTCCTCGGAATATCTGGTTGCATTTTCAATAGAATTAATTGACATTTAAAAAATCTCCTTTTCATTTACTCCAGATGCCGCGCAGAAATTCTGCGTTTGCGGCATCTGCTTTGGGACCGTTCTGTCTTTGAGAACCGACCCACGCCGCGTTTGCTTCGCGGCTTTTTGCTTCATTTCTTTTAAGTCTTCTGCGCTCGCAAAACCGATAGCGCAGGTATTCGTCGAGCAGTTTTGTTCCCTTAAGCTCGGCGGAACGAACTACCGTTTCGGGCAACTGCTCCCTTGACTTTATTTCGGGGAAATACTCCCGAAGCTCGTCAAAATCTGTGGCTTTAGGCTTTACTGCGTTTTCGAGTGAAAGCACATGCTCTGCCATCTCTTTATTTCCGCCGCAAAGCTCGCACAGCTCATCCATGCGCTTTTGCACGGCTTCATTTTCGAGCGCATCAATAAATCGGGAGACCTCCATTTCCTTGCTTGCCGCAAGTATGCCGAGCCTCTCCCAATCCCGACTTACGGTATCAAACTCCATTCCCTTTCGGGCAAGAGCCGCGGCCTGCTCAAGCGAAAGCATTTGCGTCTCGCTGTTGATTTCCACAGGAACAAACACTTCACCCTGAGCGCCGTTGTTTTGAGCCTGCTCATTATGTTTTTCTTCGCTCAAAGCAATACTTCCTTTCCTTAATTTTGCTCGCTGCCATCATATTCGAGAAAATCACGGTATTCCTGAGTGACTCCTCCCGAAAGACTCTGCTTTTTTCTCCTTTCGGCATTGCGTACATTCCTGTGAAGCATTCCAAGAATAACACCTGCCAGAAAGGCTGTTATTCCGCTCAAAGCGGCTATCAGATAACTCATCCGTTCCATCCTCCTAACAGATCCTGTCTTTCAATGCCGGCATTACCCTTTGACCTTTCGGTCACATCCTTTTCAGGACGGAAGAAGCGCACATCCTCAAAGGCGTAACGCAAGGCATCGCAAAGATGATTATCACGGTCAAGCGGCAGTCTTGATCCGTCGTTTGCATAGCAATAAGACGACAGCTCTCTTATCATGTTTACGCAGGATGGGTCTACATACATCCTGTATTCCGAAATACGGTCGATACCGTTAAGTATGCTGTCATGTCCCTTGGTCGACGGCATTATCCGTGATATTCCCATTCTTTTAAGGTCATCGTTAGATTTCGGCTCCGCACAGTCTGCGCGGATGCGTTCCTTTGAATATCCCCTGCTCTTTATCTCCTCTGCTATATCCCGATTAAGCATCCGTTTACGGTAAAACTCATCAAAGATATAAAGCCGTTTAGATATAGGATCTGCCTTAAAGGCAACAAAGGCGGTAGGATCGTTTGTATAGCCGTAATCAAGACCGAAAAAGCTTTTCCATTGATACTCTTCATCAGGCGGAATATGCGGTGCTCCGATCTCCCAATTCTCAAAAACAAGTCCCTCGGCAATGCCCCAATGTCCCAAGCCTGCCACCTCATATTTACGGCGGTTTGACCTTTTCATACGCTCAAAAACTGCGCGATCGGTCTCATCAAGAAACTCATTTATAAGATAGTTGGTAGTAAAGGTAGCCACATCCTCGCTCACGGTATCAAAAAAGCGTTTTTTCAGCCAATGCGATCCGCTCCAAGGGTTAAAGGTGATAGTGGTCTGCTTAAAAAGCGGCGGCGGAACACTTCCGCGCGGCACCGAAAGATCGAGCTTATCAAAGTCCGCTTCATGT
>JAFPCJ010000138.1 GCA_017423885.1 Clostridia bacterium
AATTATATCATCTCCCCGCTTTTTAACGGCAGTGTTGTAATTTGTAACTCCCTTTATTGACTGGTCAAGAGAGGTAAGCTCATGATAATGAGTGGCAAAAAGAGTTTTAGCGCCAAGCTTACGCTTATCTGCAACATATTCAAGCACAGCCCTTGCAATGGACATACCGTCATAAGTCGAGGTACCTCTGCCTATTTCATCAAGAATAAGCAGACTGTTTTTGGTTGCAAATTTGATGATATCGGCAACCTCGCTCATTTCAACCATAAAGGTAGATTTTCCCGATGCCAGATCATCCGAAGCGCCAACACGCGTAAATATCGCATCAACAATACCGATCTCCGCCATTTGAGCAGGTACAAACGAGCCTATTTGTGCCATAAGAGCAATTATTGCAACCTGACGCATATAGGTGGATTTTCCCGCCATATTGGGACCTGTAATAATTGCGCAACGGTTGTCAGACGAATCAAGCTGTGTATCATTTGTAACAAACGGAGAGCTTATGACCTGTTCTACAACAGGGTGACGTCCTGCCGTTATATTTATGGCACCGCTGTTATTGACAAGCGGACGGCAATAGTTATTATTGACTGCAACCGTAGCCAAGGAACAAAGAACATCAAGCCTTGCGATAGCTGCGGCAGTCTTTTGAAACTCAAGAAGCTGTTTGGCAACCTCTTTGCGAATACTGTCAAATATCTCGTATTCAAGTTGAATCGCACGGTCCTTTGCAGAAAGCACACGGGTCTCAACCTTTTTAAGTTCATCAGTTATAAATCTTTCACAGTTGGTCAAGGTCTGCTTGCGGACATAATCCTCGGGCACCTTATCAAGAAAAGAATTCGTTACTTCAATATAATAGCCAAAGACCCTATTATATTTGACTTTAAGATTTTTAATACCTGTACGTTCGCGTTCTCTTGCTTCGATATCAATTATATAGCCTGCACCATTGTCGATATCATAACGCAAAGCATCAAGCTCCTCGCTGTAGCCATTTTTAATAAGTCCGCCCTCTCTGAGGGATGCAGGAGCCTTATCTTCAATGGCTTCATCGATCAGCTTTACAGTATCTTCCATCGTATTAATATCATTATGAATGCCTTTAAGCATTCTGCTTGTTACAGATGAAAGCAAGTCCTTCAGCAAAGGAAAACGATGCGCTGTAGCGGCAATTCCGATAAGATCACGGGCAAGCGCACTGCCGTAAACAATCTTTGTCATAATACGCTCGATATCGCGAATACCCGTCATATACTCTATGGCTTCGCCGCGAAGCATGGTATTACTGCTTAATTCCTCAACAGCATTCTGTCTTAAGGTTATTTCGCTTATGGAAAGCAGCGGCATTTCAAGCCAGCCTTTAATAAGACGCTTACCCATTGCAGTCTTGGTTTTATCAAGCACCCATAAAAGAGAGCCTTTTTTAGACTTGGAACGCATAGTCTCTATTATTTCAAGATTGCGTACCGCAGTCATATCAAGGCGCATGTACTGCATCTCGGTATAATATTGCACTTGGTTTACCGAGATCTTTCCGTTTACGCCTGTTTCATACAAATATGTAATTACTGCCCCCAATGCGCTTTGAGCCGCAGAGCCCGAAGCCACACCGAGGTTTTCAACGCTTATTACGCCGAAATGGCGCAGAAGCAAGCTTTCAGTATTATCGGTCAAAAAATCAGAACGGTTGCGCTCGGTAACGGCTCCCTCAAATCGTTCCTTTACAAAGCCTGCAAACCATGGATTGGACAAAGCCGAGCTATCTAAAATCAGTTCACTCGGCGCAAAACGCATTATTTCATCCGATGCGCGCAGTTCGACATTATCACCTGTTATTTCGGTTACATGACTTTCGCCTGTTGAAGCATCAGTAAAGCAAAGACCGACATTTCCGTTTTTAAACGAAACAGCGGCAAGATAATTATTCTTACCTTCATCAAGCATACTGTCTTCAATTACAGTACCGGGCGTCACCACGCGGACTACCTCGCGGCGAACAAGACCCTTCGCCTTTGACGGATCCTCGGTCTGCTCACAGATAGCAACCTTATAGCCTTTATTTACAAGTCTTGCGATATATGCTTCACAGCTATGAAACGGCACTCCGCACATCGGAGCGCGGTCCTTAAGACCGCATTCTTTACCTGTAAGAACGATGTCAAGCTCCTCGGATGCCTTCAAAGCGTCCTCAAAAAACATCTCGTAAAAATCACCTACACGGTAAAAAAGAATACAGTCATCATGCTGTTCCTTTATCTCAACATACTGACGCATCATCGGAGAAAGTCCTTCCAAGATAAGTCCCCCTTTATATTTTTTGACCGAAAAGCGAACAAGGCTGTCCGTCAAAAATTAATGACAGCCGCCACAGCTCTCACAGCTACCAGTACAGCCTGCAACCTCGGGCTCGCAGGTAGCGGGATCAGCACCGTCTACACACTGCATAATAACGCTGTTGATATCATTAAGCATATGGTCAAGCTCGGCTTTAGCGGCGTTATACTCTGCCATAGCACTGCTTGACATTACCTGTGCATAGATAGAACGAAGCTTTTCGTTAAGCTCGCGCACCTTTTCGTCATCCTGCTTTTCCTCGCTCATAACGCGATCAAGCTCCATGCGAACAAGGTTAAAGTCACCGATACCCTTTTGAAGCTCCTCGTCGTTATCGTTTGCGAGCTTTGCCTTAACGTAACGGATAAAACGCTCATCCTGCTGTATTACTGCTCCTAAATTTCTGGTTGCCTCAAGAATATTCATAATTGTTTTCTCCTTTGTTTTTTATAATATTATACCCCGAACAACACCGTCATACGATATTACTCGAACATTAACAAGATTATTAATCATTTCACGGCTACCGCTGAACTCTACCGTGACACCGCCGTCCGTATGACCAACAAGCGTTCCTTCTTCGAGACCCTCGCCCTCACACAAAACGCGGTATTCCTTGCCGATCATCTCTTCAAGCACTTTGGCATTTATCTTTTCCTGCGTTTTTAAAAGCTCGTTAAACCAACGTCCCTTCTCTTCACGCGAGATAGGATCGTCCATGCTTGCCGCAGGTGTGCCCTCGCGAGGAGAAAAAATAAATGTGAAAAGCGAAGTAAATTTTACTTCATTCACAAGACTTAAGGTCTCGCAAAAGTCCTCATAAGTCTCTCCCGGAAAGCCTACAATTATATCGCTTGTAAGTGCGATATCAGGCATACGCTCACGAGCCGCCTTTATAAGTGAAAGATAACCCTCGCGATCATATCGGCGATTCATAAGCTTCAGTATTCTGCTCGAACCCGATTGGAAAGGAAGATGCAAATGGCGAACCACCTTTTCGCAATCCCTCATTGCATCAAGCAGTCTTTCGGTACAATCCTTTGGATGCGAAGTCATAAATTTAATTCTGAAATCGCCCTCAATAGCATTAATTCTACGCAGCAACTCGGCAAAATCCACGCCATGCTCGCTATCCTTACCGTAGGAATTAACGTTTTGTCCAAGAAGCATTATTTCCTTGAAGCCTGCTTTAACCATTTCACGCGCTTCATTTACAACCTGCTCAGGGTCGCGCGAGCGTTCACGGCCACGAACATACGGAACGATGCAATATGTACAGAAGTTATTGCATCCGTACATTACGGGAAGCCAGCCCTTCACAGTGCCGTCACGTCTGATCGGAACATTTTCAACTATCTCTTTATTATCAAGTGAGATTTCAAAAACGCGCTCTCCGCAAAGCACCTTGTAGATGAATTCAGGCAAGCGGTGCTGTACCTGTGTTCCGAAAACGATATCAACATGGCGATAGCTTTTTCGAAAGCGCTCACAAACAGACTGCTGCTGTGCCATACAGCCGCACACACCGATTATCATATCAGGATCTCGGCGCTTGTTATGCTTCATAGCACCCACATTACCGTACACCCTATCCTCTGCGTGTCCTCTGACAGCGCAAGTGTTATAAAGAACAAGATCCGCTTGCTGTGTATCCTCGGTAAACTCATAACCGCACAGCGAAAGCATTCCCTTAAGTCTTTCAGAATCGCTGACATTTTGTTGGCATCCATAGGTTATAACACATGCCTTGGGTACTCTGTCATATTTGGTTGCAAGCTTTGCTCTCACGCGATCGGCATAGGCTGTTTGCTCTGCAGAAAAAACGCTTTTAGTCAAAAATTCAGACAATTTTATAACTCCTTGTATAATAATCAATTTATTATACTATATATTGATAATTAATGCAAGCATTAACTTGTATATTTGTCTTTAAATTTGTAGGTTTACAATAGATGTGTTACAGTAGGCGATAAAAAATAAGTGACGAATGGAAAATCCTGTGTTACAGTTAAGTTGCTCAGACAAAACAGACAGGAGGATCAACCATTCGTCATGAAAACTGTAACACAAACAATGCTGTATCGTCAA
>JAFPCJ010000139.1 GCA_017423885.1 Clostridia bacterium
AAAAACGGCGGTTATGTTATCGCCGCAAAGGATGGCTCACTTTCGCTCACCCCCGAGGGACTTGAGCTTGCCGAAAAAATTTACGAACGGCACACTATCATTTCCCGCC
The DNA here is from genome assembly GCA_017423885.1 of Clostridia bacterium. Next base: position 110 of record JAFPCJ010000139.1, read on the forward strand.
TTCTTACCCTTATCGGAGTGGATGAGCAGACCGCCACAGATGATGCATGCAAGATCGAGCATGTAATAAGCGATAAGACCTTTGAGGCTTTAAAAAAATATCTTGAAGCTTGATGCTTTCCCGAGCCTTTTACGGCTCGGTTTTTTTATTGGCCATCCGCTAAAAAAGCGGGTTTATAAGTCTACGGTTGCAAAAACTTGACATATATGGTATAATATATTAAATTCCAATATTATGCCTATGCGAAAAACGCATCAGAGAATGGAGTAAATTATGCTGAATACAGAAAAGTTGTGTCCTGCCTGTATGTCTGACAACGGCGGAGAAAAGATCTGCCCCATGTGCGGTCATGATTCTGCCGCGCAAAACCCAGAGAATGCACTTCCTGTCGGCTTCAGACTTGACGGACGCTATGTTATCGGAAAAGCTCTTTCATCCAACGGCGAGGGTATAACATATATCGCTTGGGACGGAAGCACTGATACTGCAGTACATATAAGGGAATATTTCCCATTGAGTGCCGCGATCCGCAATCCCGACTATACCGTATCCATGATGCCTGACCGAAAATATGCATTTAATGAAGGTCTTATGGAATTTATCGAGCGAGGAAAAAGTCTGCTGCACAGCGAACTGCCCTCGGTGATACCGACAAATACGGTTTTTGAAGAAAGTGGCACCGCTTACACCTCTTTTGCAATAATTCAAAGCATATCGCTCGAAGATTTTCTTGAGCGAAACGGCGGCAGACTCCGTTGGGAGCAAGCACGTCCGCTTTTCCTGCCCCTTATTGATACTGTTGCCGCGCTTCATAAAGAGGGTATTGTTATAGGCGGCATATCTCCTGAAACAGTAATGGTAGGCAGAGACGGAAAGCTTCGTTTCTCATATCTCGGAATTCGCCGTCTGCGTGACAGTTCATCCGATCTTGATGCAGAGCTTTTTGACGGCTACAGCGCTCCCGAGCAATATGGCATCCCCGAAATGCAGATGGGAGAAGCATCCGATGTTTATGCCTTAAGCGCTGTACTTTTCAGAGTCCTTATAGGAAACACACCACCTGTCTCCCCCTCGCGTCTTGAGAAGGACACTCTTACTATTCCTGCTCATTTTGCCGAGGAATTACCGCGTCAGGTATTGGTATCACTTGCAAACGGTATGCAGGCACATCCCGCAAAGCGTACCGCAACCATAGAAGCCTTTAAAAACGAGCTGGTTTACGGCGAGACTGCAGAGAGCATCCGAGCAGGCAATCAGAAGCGTGCTGCCGAGCAGAACGCAGTAGCCTCGAAAGCCAAGAGCACCAAAAAGAAGGGTGCTTCAGGCGCGAGATACGCTGTTGTTTCAGCAGTTATTACCGCCGCCATATTCCTTGTGATCGGTGCTGTAGTGCTTTGGATATTCCGTGACACCATTTTCCCCTCTAAAGACACTGAATATAACACAAGCTCTGACTTTATCACCGAATCGGGCGGACCGCAGATAGGTGATTATGACAGCGCTGTGGTCGATTCGGTCAAGACTTATGAGGTTCCCAATCTGCTCGGAACCTATTTCTCTCAAATAGAAGATATTGAGGATTATGAGAAATTCAAGTTCAACATCCAAGGTAAGTCCTATTCTGATAAGTATTCCAAGGGACAGATATGCGCGCAATCCATTGCCGCTGGCACAGGGGTTGAAAAGGAGACCACCATTAATGTCACCATTAGTCTCGGAGCCAAGGAATTCAAGATAGCAAACGTTATCGGTCTCACCGAGGAAAAAGCCAAGATAGAACTGCTCAAACAAGGTTTCCTTTATGAAAATATCAAGGTAGAAGAGGCTTATGACGAGGACGGACTTCCCGGTGTTGTTTTGGAGCAATCCCCCGAGTTTAACACTAAAACTACCGCTGAGGCCGAAATACGTATCTATATAAACTCTTATACGGGCGAGGACGAAGAGGATACCTCTCGAAACGATGACTATATTTTCAATTAAAGTGCTTGACATTTTGTATAACACATAATATAATAATTATTGCAGAGTATTTGGAGATGCAAGGACCGCAGGAGAAGTGTGTCCTTGCATCCTTTATTTTTTGGTTCTGTTTCAATCGTTGGGGTAGAATTTAGTAAATTACTGTCATTGTCCCTACGGCAATGGCACCCCGACATTTGTTATACAACCTATTTTTTAAGGAGATAGTATATGACCCGTTCAGAGCTTATAGACTGTCTTGAGCGCAGTCCCGTTATAGCCTCTTTCCATGAAAGGGAATTTGAACAGGTGCTTTCGGCACCGCCCGAGCTGCTGTTCGACCTGAAAGCAAGTCTTACAACCGTAAAAAAGCGTATTGATTCAGCTCACAAAGCAGGAAAGCATATATTCACGCACATTGACCTTGCGGACGGTATCGGTAAGGACCGAACAGCCATAGAATATCTTGCCGCTTGTGGGGTTGACGGTATCATCAGCACACGCGGTCAGCTTATCCGCTACGCCAAGGACGCAGGGTTGCTTACCGTTCAGCGTTTCTTTGCGCTTGATACGCAGGGTCTTGACAGTATTCATGAGTTACTTGAGGTTTCAGCACCTGATCTTATCGAGATAATGCCGGGCGTTATCGGAAAGGTCATTGAGCGCTTTGCAGGCGGAGCGATTCCGGTTATCGCAGGCGGACTTATAGAGACCAAGGCTGAAGTTACAGAAGCGCTGTCAAACGGTGCTTCGGCAGTTTCTACCGGAATGAAGGAGCTTTGGTATATTTAAAGAGAATTTTTACTATATTTTATAAAACTTAATATTCCGAAGAGACATGGAGAAGCGGAAGACGAGGGCAGTAAGAAATACTGTTCCGTTTTCCGTTTTATTTTTTTAACAGGAGGGTCATAAATGGATATTTATCAGGTTATTTTTCGTTCATTGCTTGCGGTGGTAATCGGAAGCCTTATCGGAACGGAGCGCGCACGGCACGGTCGCGCCGCAGGCATGAGAACGCACATTCTCGTCTGTCTCGGCTCTGCGATGACTTCGATGACAGGCGTTTACATGCAACAGTTAGTAGGCGGAGATCCTTTCCGCATAGCGGCGCAGGTCATCTCAGGCGTCGGTTTTTTGGGTGCCGGAATGATAATACTTAAAAACGGCAATGTTATAACAGGACTCACTACTGCCGCAGGCGTATGGGCTACCGCCACCATCGGAATCGCCATCGGCTTTGGCTTCTATACGGGCGCTGTAACCGTTGCCCTGCTCTTTATGATAACCATAATCCTTTTTGCCAAGCTTGAACGTGGCAAAAGGGCAACCGAGGTCATATATATTGAGCTTGATGATATGAAGCGTGTCAACCCAATAAAAGAGGAGCTTAAACACATAATATCGGTAGAATTCTCTTTCAGAGTAATGCCCCCTAAAAGCGGAAATCCCGCACATATCGGATTAAACCTTATTATTGACAAGCGCTTCGAGCTTGATATTGATAAGCTTTGCCAATTGGATAATGTAATTTTTGCAGTTGAGGAGTAAGAACAAATGAATTATGATGTTGCAATAATCGGAGCAGGAGTTATCGGCGGTATGATCGCCCGAGAACTCTCAAAGTACAGCCTTTCGGTTGCCATTCTTGAAAAGGAAAACGACGTTGCCTGCAAGGCTTCCAAAGCCAACAGCGGCATAGTTCACGGCGGCTATGACCCCGAGCCTGACACGCTTAAAGCGCGTCTTAATGCCGCAGGAGTTGAAAAGCTCTTTGCCGCCGCAGACGAGCTTCATGTTCCCTATCGCCGTAACGGATCATTCGTATGCGCCTTCGGTCCTGACGAAGAAGATGCTCTGCAGGAGCTTTACGAGCGCGGTCTTCAAAACGGAATAGAGGGTCTTGAGATCATTTCGGGCGATAAAGCGCGCGAGCTTGAACCCAACCTTTCAAAAACCATTTCAAAGGTGCTTTCTGTGCCTAATGCCGGTATAATCTGCCCTTATGAGCTTACTGTGGCTTCCATCGGCAATGCTATTGATAACGGCGTTTCGCTCATCCGCAATTTTGCAGTAAGCGAAATTAAAAGGAATGAAAACGGAATTACCGTCACCGCCGAAAACGGACAGACTGTATGCGCTGAATACTGTCTTAACTGTGCAGGCTGCAGCAGCGATAAAATAGCACGTCTTGCAGGAGACGACTTCTTTGAGATAATACCGCGAGCAGGTCAATATATACTGCTTGATAAGACTGAAGGCTCACGCGTTGACCGCACGATATTTCAGGTTCCCACCAAAGAGGGCAAAGGAATTTTGGTCTCCCCCACCGTTGACGGCAATCTGCTTACAGGACCCACCGCCGAGAGAGTTGAATCGTCCGAGCATACCGAAACCACTCCCGAGGGGCTTAACACAGTAATACGTCTTGCCGCCAAAAGCGTACCTGATATAGCCTTCAGGCAGGTCATAACCTCGTTTACAGGTGTCCGCTCATCCGAAAAGAAGGGTGACTTTATCATTGAGCCTTCAAAGGCTCTTCGTGGACTTATTCACGTTGCCGCTATTGATTCACCCGGACTCACTTCCTGCGTTTCAATAGCAGAATATGTATCAGAAATGCTTAAAAACAGCGGTCTTGTGCTTTCTCCCAAAAGCTCATGGGACGGCAAACGCGAGGATCCGCATGCCTTCCGCAAAATGAATGATGAACAAAAGGATGCCTATATAAAGGAGCATCCCGATTACGGCAGAATAATCTGCCGCTGTGAGGGAGTGAGCGAGGGCGAAATACGTGATGCCATCCGCCGCGAGCCTAAAGCGCTTGACGTTGACATCGTTAAGAGAAGGACACGCTCGTGAATGGGCAGATGTCAGGGCGGCTTCTGTATGCCTTATGTCATGCGGATGATAGCCGAGGAAACGGGAATTGAAATGGAAAACGTCACTAAAAAGGGTGGAAGATCCGCTCTGCTTACAGGAAAGATATAACGGGGTGTAAAAATGATAGAGCATGATATAGTTGTTATCGGCGGCGGTCCTGCAGGTATGGCTGCGGCTGTAAGTGCGTATGAAAACGGCGTTAAGGATGTGGTCATTCTTGACCGTGAGGAGTCTTTAGGCGGTATTTTGCGCCAATGTATTCATAACGGCTTCGGTCTGCATAAGCTGGGCCGCGAGCTTACGGGTCCTGAATATGCAGATATTTATCAAAAAAAGGTTGAAGAAAAGGGCATTAAGGTGTATCATGAAACTATGGTCACCTCTGTCACTCCCGAGCGTATAGTCACCGCTCAAAACCGAGAGGGTATACTCAAGATCAAGGCAGGCGCCGTTATACTTGCAATGGGTTGCCGCGAGCGAAGCCGCGGAGCGCTCAACATCAGCGGTACGCGTCCTGCAGGAGTATACAGTGCAGGTACAGCGCAAAAGCTCATGAATTGCGAGGGCTTTGCGGTAGGTAAGCGTGCAGTTATACTCGGCTCGGGTGATATAGGTCTTATCATGGCAAGAAGAATGTCGCTTGAGGGTGCAAAGGTCGAAGCAGTATGCGAGATCATGCCCTATTCGGGCGGTCTTACCCGAAATATCGTACAATGCCTTGAGGACTACGGTATACCGCTTTATCTTTCCACTACGGTCGCTGAAATACACGGGCGCGAGCGCGTTGAAGGCGTTACCGTAGCCGAGGTGGACGAGCACCGCAACATTATAGAGTCTACAAAGCGCTTTATTCCCTGCGATACGCTTTTGCTTTCGGTCGGTCTTATTCCCGAAAACGAGTTGACGCGCGAAGCAGGAATATCCATGGATCCCGTAACCGGAGGAGCGTTGGTAGACGAAAACCGCGAGACCGAGACTGCGGGCATTTTTGCTTGCGGAAATGTTTTGCAGGTTCACGACCTTGTTGACTATGTTTCGGACGAAGCCGAGATAGCAGGTCAGGGAGCGGCAAACTTTGTGTTTTCGGGCAAAAAAGCAGTAAAGTCTGTCAAAACTGCGGCAGGAAACGGTGTTCGCTACGTGCTTCCGCAACGCGTATCCGAGTGTGAAAACGATATATCGCTGTTTTTACGAGTAGACAAACCCTACGGCAAAGTGCGTTTCACAGTAAGCTCGGGCGGAGAAATACTTGCAAACGTAATTCGTTTGAAAGCGGCTCCCGGAGAAATGGAAAAGCTTACCGTAAAGGCTGAAAAAATGGCACAGGCAAGCGATACTATTACTGTTTCATTGGAGGAATTGTCATGAAAAAGACCTTAACCTGCATAATCTGTCCGCGCGGCTGTACTCTTGAGGCTACGCAGACCGAAAACGGGCTTTCGATTACAGGCAACGCCTGTCCGAAGGGCGAAAAATATGCTATAGATGAGTTGACCTGCCCCATGCGTACCGTTACATCAACTGTGAGGATCGCCAACAGAAAATACAGCATGGTAAGTGTTAAGACTGCCGAGCCTGTAAAAAAAGAGCACATTTTTGATGTTATGAAGCTCATTCGCAGTACAAACGTCAACGCTCCCGTGCATATAGGCGATACCATTCTTTCCGATGTTTACGGCACAGATATTATTGCTACAAAGACGGTGGAATAAATGAAAAATACTGATATCATTAAGCAGATCAAGCTTTTCCTTTTTGATATGGACGGAACCTTATATCTCGGGGACCGACTGTATGATTTTACTGCCGAGCTGCTTGACACTATCAAAAAAAGCGGCGGAAGATACCTTTTTATGACCAACAATTCTTCAAAAAGCGTTAAGGATTATATTAAAAAGCTTGACCGCCTCGGAATCAAGTCCGATGAAGAAGACTTTATAACCTCATCGCAGGCAACCGCGTACTATCTCAAAAAGCATCACAGCCGCGCTCGGCTTTATGTCTGCGGAACGCTCTCGCTTAAGGAGGAGCTTATGCGCGAGGGCTTTTGTGTTACCGAAAACATTGACGAGACCGACTGTATAGTTATGGGCAATGACAACGAGCTTACCTTTAAGAAGCTCGAGGATGTTTGCCGTCTGCTTTTTGCGCGCGAGGATATCCCTTATATTGCAACAAATCCCGATTACGTTTGCCCTACAGAATTCGGCAGTGTTCCCGATTGCGGAAGCGTTTGCGATATGATATATAATTGCACTCGCCGCCGCCCCATATTCATCGGAAAGCCCGAGCCGCTCATGCCCATACTTGCTATGGAAAAATACGGCGTTTCCCCTGCCAACACCGCAGTGATCGGTGACAGGATCTATACTGACATCAAAAGCGGCATAAATGCAGGCGCGGTAAGCATACTCGTAATGAGCGGTGAGACCGACGAGAAGATACTCGCAAGCTCCGAGGATAAGCCGGATATCGTGCTCGGTGACGCAGGCGAGATGATAGAAGCAATTTTAAAATAAAAACTGAAACTTTATAATTCCTTTTTTTCCATTTTTTACGGTCGAAGTTCGACCGTTTTTTTATTTATCAGGAGTTATAATAAATATGCTTATGAAAAGGGGGATGACAGCATGGCGGTTTATGCCGATATACTCATTATTCTTGAGCTTGCGGTAAACTATTTCCTGCTTGCCCTCACCGCCGCACTTTTAAGGCTTGAAAGCTCCATACCGCGCCAATTAGCGGCGGCACTTGTCGGCGCTTTATCCTCGCTTACCATATTTTTGCCCGAATTTTCCGAGCCTTTACTTGTGGCAATTCAGCTTTTAGTAGCCCTCATCATGGCATGCGTTGCTTTCTCTGCAAGGCGGCTGAAGCGTGTCTTACGCAATACAGCAGTACTTTTTGCCGTTTCCTGCGGATATGCGGGAGGCATGATGGCATTATGGACACTGCTTCACCCGAGCGGAATGGTAGTACATAATTCGGTAGTGTATTTCAATATTTCTCCGCTTTTTTTAGTTCTTTTTTCGACAGGTGCATATTTTGCGATCATGCTTTTCCGCTATATTTTCGGGCGCAATGCTTCACTCGCCGAAAGGTGTACAGTAAAGCTTTTCGCCCAACAGAGCAGTATAGAGCTTGAAGCTATAGCCGATACGGGAAACTCCCTTGAGGATGTATTCGGGTTATCCGAGATAATCATTGCCGACCGCGCCGCCGCGTATGCATTGCTCGGCGACCTTGACAACAATGAAGAGCTTAAAAAGCGCTATCGGGCACTCCCCTGCTCAACCGTATCGGGAGACGGTATGCTTGACGGATACCGCTGTGACAAAGCCTACATAGAATACAACGGCAAAACGCTTGAGCTTCGCCGCCCTATACTTGCCGTTTCCAAGCAAAGCCTCGGTCAGGACTACTCTGCTATAGTGAACCCCAAGATATTAAGCTGAAAACAGCGGAACGGAGAAAAATATGAGTATCAAACAAATATATCTGTTTATTCTGAAAAAATTAAAGGCTTTAAGACCTGTACACTATATTAACGGTCCCGAAACACTTCCACCACCGCTTGAAAGCGAGGAGGAGCACCGCTTACTGCTCGAAAAAAGCGATACCGCGCGCGAAAAGCTGATAGTACATAATCTGCGGCTTGTAGTATACATAGCCCGAAAGTTCGACTCTGCCGCGGGCGGTGTTGAGGACCTGATATCCATTGGTACCATTGGGCTTATAAAGGCAGTCAACACCTTTTGTCCCGACCGCAACATCAAGCTTGCCACCTATGCTTCGCGCTGTATCGAAAACGAGATACTTATGTTTTTGCGTAAATGTGCGTCACTTAAAAATGAGGTATCTATAGACGAACCTCTCAACATTGATTGGGATGGCAATGAGCTTCTGCTCTCGGATGTTTTGGGAAGTGACGGTGACGAGATCGGCCGCTCTATTGAGCAGGAGGACGAAAGATATCTACTGCTTCGCTTGGTTGACAGTCTCTCTGCAAGAGAAAAGCAGATAATGGAAATGCGCTTTGGCATGAACGGCTATCAGGAATACACACAAAAAGAAGTTGCCGACACGCTCGGTATATCTCAATCATATATTTCAAGACTCGAAAAGCGCATAATCAGCAAATTGAAAAAACAGATTGAAAAGGTGGTATAAATAAGTTATAATCGGTATCGGGAGAGTGATACCGTGAAATATTTTTTTATGTATCTTGCCGTCATCAGCTTAATTTCTGTTATTGTCTGCATATTCGACAAGCACCGAGCAAGGGTTCACGGCAGGCGCATCCGCGAAAGAACGCTGTTTATTCTTTGCTTTTTGGGCGGAAGCGTAGCGATGTATATTACGATGCAGCTTATCCGTCACAAAACGCGCCATATGAGCTTTATGCTCGGAATACCGTTTATAATAGCTTTTCAAGCGCTTATTCTTTATGCTATCGAAACTTTTTCTTGACTTTTTATATGCTTTAGAATACAATGTTATCAGAACTTCAGGGCGGGGTGCAATTCCCCACCGGCGGTAAAGCCCGCGAGCCTTTTTGGTTGATTCGGTGAAATTCCGAAGCCGACGGTACAGTCCGGATGAAAGAAGTCGGTACAATTATTATTGTATTTTCGCCCTTACTGTTCGCAGTAAGGGTATTTTTATTGAATGGTGGGTACATATTATGAACAAGAAAAAAACGCTTTCACTTACTATAGTTGGTGTTATGACAGCCGTAGCAACCGTTATATACATGGTTTTCCCCGAGGTGCCGCTCGTTCCGGGAGTTGAATATCTGAAGCTTGATTTTTCCGATATTCCTGCAATACTTACAAGCATCCTTTTAGGTCCTTTAGGCGGAATTGCGGTAGAGGTCATCAAAAATATCATTCATCTTTTCCGCACCACTACTGCAGGCATCGGCGAGCTTATGAACATCGGAATAGGCTCGGCTATGATACTCTCACTCTCTTCCTTTTCCCGTCTTTTTGCAAAGCTATTAAAAAAAGACGCGGTTTCCCCCGCGCCCTATTTTTTGTCTGCTGTAATTTCTGTTGCCATAACCATTCTTGCAGGCTGGCTCTTTAACGGACTTCTTACCCCTGTTTACTTCAAGATAGCCGGAATTCCCATAACCTCTGCGGCAGTTTTTGCAGGTGTGTGGGGGTCTACACTGCTCAATACCGTAAAAGCAATATTCAATCTTCTTCCCTTTTTCCCTGTTTATTACGCCTGCCAAAAGGCTTTTGCAAGAATGAAGTAAGTTACATAAAAATAAATTCGCGAAGCCTTTGAGCGTCGCCGTCAAACAAATATGTATTGATACCTATTTCCTTTGCGGCGGCAATGTTGTCGGCATTGTCATCAATAAAGGTACACTCTTTAGGCTCCAACGAATATTTCTCGAGCAGATGCTCAAATATTCTGCGCTCGGGCTTTACCATGTGTATGGGTGCTGAAAAAACAAGTCCGTCAAACTCTGACAAAAGCTCGCCGAGCAACGGTATATCGCGGTATTTTTCAGCAAAAAGACAGCTTATGTTTGAAAGCAGATAAAGCCTCTTGCCCATTGCCTTAAGCTCCCTTACAAGCTCAAACATACCCTTTATTGGATTAAGGTTCATATACCAATTATCGTATACAGCACACGCCTTTTTGTGCAGTCTTTCAGGCAGTCTTGAGCAGAAATCGGCTTTCATTTCGTCATCCTCTATACTGCCTTCATCAAGACGGTTCCAATATTTCCGGTCAAATACCACCGCTTCAACAAGTGATGCATCCTCGGGTTCCTTTACATAAACGCTTGTCATATAAGCCATATCAAAATCAATTATAACTCTGCCAAGGTCAAAAATAAATATATCTGTCATCTTTCTTTTCATCCGTGCCGCAAAAAATGCGGCGCGGATTTATTTTCCCCTTCTCAATTTTTCTATCTTATCACGCAAGTATGCGGCATGCTCGAATTCGAGTATCTTTGCCGCCTGCTTCATTTCCTGTGTAAGCCGCTTTATCTCGGCTTCGCGCTCTATTTTAGACATTCTCGATACAGGCTTTTCCTTTTCTACTCTCTGCCCTATTTCAAGTATCTCATGAACTCCCTTAACGATAGTCTTGGGCGTTATGCCGTTTTCCTCGTTATAGCGCTGTTGAATAGAGCGGCGGCGCTCGGTCTCGGTAATGGCGCGCTCCATTGAAGCCGTAACCTCATCAGCATACATGATGACCTGACCGTTAGCATTACGCGCGGCGCGTCCGATGGTCTGAACGAGCGAAGTCTCGCTACGCAAAAAGCCCTCTTTATCGGCATCGAGTATAGCCACGAGTGAAACCTCGGGAATATCAAGACCCTCTCGCAAAAGATTTATTCCGACCAATACCGAAAATTCACCGAGGCGCAGATCGCGTATTATCTGCATACGCTCGATAGTATCAATGTCGTAATGCATATAGCGCACCTTAATAGAAAGGTTTTCAAGGTACTCCGTAAGATCCTCTGCCATCTTTTTGGTAAGGGTGGTAACAAGCACCCTCTCTCCCCGCTCGGTACGCAGATTTATCTCGGAAACAAGGTCATCTATCTGCCCCTCGCTCGGTCGCACCGTAACCACAGGATCAAGCAGACCCGTAGGTCTTATAACCTGCTCGGCGATACGCGCAGCCTTACCCCTTTCAAGCTCTCCGGGCGTAGCCGAAACAAATATAGCCTGATTTATATGACTGTAAAACTCCTCAAAATTCAGCGGACGGTTATCAAACGCCGAAGGCAGACGAAAGCCGTATTCAACAAGGTTTTCTTTACGCGCGCGGTCACCGCCGAACATTCCGCGCACCTGCGGCAGAGTGACGTGCGATTCATCAACAAAAAGTATAAAATCCTCGGGAAAATAATCAAGTAAGGTTGAGGGCACCGAGCCTGCGGGTCTGCCTGCAAGCACTCTTGAATAGTTTTCTATTCCCTTGCACATACCTATTTCGCGAAGCATCTCTATATCGTATTCAGTACGCTGACGGATTCGCTGAGCCTCTATAAGCTTGCCGTTTTCGGTGAAATACTCCACTCTTTCTTCCATCTCGCGGCGCAGCTCTGCCAAAGCCTGCTCCATCTTATCCTGCGGAACGATATAGTGCGATGCGGGATATATCGCAATATGCGAAAGCAGAGTCTTTATCTCGCCTGTCAGCGGATTCATCTCGCTGATGCGGTCTATCTCATCGCCAAAAAATTCCACTCGGATGGCAGTCTCGCTGGAGTATGCGGGGAATATCTCAACCGTGTCTCCCCTTACCCTGAATTTATTACGCATGAAGTTTACATCATTGCGCTCGTACTGCAGATCAACAAGTTTTCTTATAAGCTCATCGCGGTTTTTCTCCATTCCTGTTCGTAGAGAGATAACCATGTTGCGGTAATCTATAGGGTTACCGAGCGAATATATGCAGGAAACACTCGCCACGATTATTACATCGCGCCGCTCGGAAAGCGCACAAGTAGCCGAATGACGCAGCTTATCTATCTCATCATTTATTGCCGAATCCTTTTCTATATAGGTGTCAGTACCGGGGATATACGCTTCAGGCTGATAGTAGTCGTAATATGAGACGAAGAACTCGACAGAATTCGACGGAAAAAACTCTCTAAACTCTGAACAGAGCTGTGCTGCTAAGGTCTTATTGTGTGCCAAAATCAAGGTTGGTTTATTAACATTGGCTATTATGTTAGCCATCGTAAAAGTCTTACCAGAGCCTGTTACACCTAATAAAACCTGCTCTTTTACTCCACTTTGAATGCCTTCTGTTAGCTTTT
>JAFPCJ010000140.1 GCA_017423885.1 Clostridia bacterium
ATGGTAAAGTAATAACAATTTCTCCCGATCGCATTTGCGGTCGGGAGTTTGTTTTTATAAATTCTTTTTCAAATGTTGGCATGTCTTGCGAGGAGCTTAAAAGGACAATCCGGAGGCTTGTCCCTACGGCAATGACAAGGTCGGGCGATGATATCGCGTTTTGCTCAAAAGCGGCAACGATTGCGTCCCGAGGCACTCGGGCGGATTGTCCCTACGGCAATGACAAGGTCGGGCGATGATATTGTGTTTTGCTCAAAAGCGGCAACGTTTGCGTCCCGAGGCACTCAGGCGGATTGCCACAACCGTTTTTACGGTTTTGCAATGACAGAAAAATCTTATCAATTCAAAATTCACCTCAACATTTGTTATATAACCTTTTTATATTGACTTTCGGCGGAAAATGCTTTAAAATCAAAAACAGATAGAATGTCACCTTGGAGGGTAAACACATGGAAGAAATATTGAATAAAGCCGGATTTATATGTGATATGGACGGTGTTATTTATCATGGCAACAAGATACTTGACGGTGTTGCCGAGTTTGTTAACTGGATGATAGATAACGATAAAAAATTTGTTTTCCTTACAAACAGCCCCGAAAGAACTCCGCATGAATTAAGCATGAAGCTTGAGCGTATGGGTCTTAAGGTCTCGGCTGATCATTTTTATACAAGTGCCATGGCAACGGCGGCGTTTCTGCATAGCCAGAAGCCTGACTGTACCGCTTACGTTATAGGCGAAGCCGGTCTTACGAAGGCGCTTTACGATCAGAAAATATATATGAATGATATCAATCCTGATTATGTTGTAGTCGGAGAGACCCGCTCGTATAATTTCGAGAAGATAGAAAAGGCAATAGAGCTTGTAAATAAGGGAGCAAAGCTTATCGGCGCAAATCCTGATATTACAGGACCTACCGAGCGCGGAATCATGCCTGCTACAGGCTCGCTCATTGCACCTATTGAGATAGCAACAGGCAAAAAGGCGTACTTTGTCGGCAAGCCCAATCCGCTTATGCTTCGTCACGGTCTGCGTAAGCTTAATTGTCATAGTGAGGAGATCGCTTTTATCGGAGACAGAATGGATACCGATATTATAGCGGGTATAGAGTCCAACGTTGATACGGTGCTTGTGCTTACAGGCGTTACCTCGCTTGCCGATATTGATAAATTCCCATATCGTCCGAAGTATATACTTGACGGTGTCGGCGATCTTGTAAAATAAAAGGAGCCGAGCGTTATGAGATATCGTTTTTTACGCTTTCCCGAGGGGAAATATAAGGCAGTTACTTTAAGCTATGACGACGGATGCCGTCCGGATATAAAAATGTCGCAGATCATCAGCCGTTATGGGCTTAAGTGTACTTATAATATAAACAGCGGCTGGTACGGTAAGGATTCCAATGATTGGCATCTGACACGCAATGAGATCAAGGAGCATCTGCTTGATAAGGGACATGAGATTGCAGTTCACGGCGAGTTTCATAAGGCGCCCGGAATCGTTCGCACGGCAGACGGTATTCGCGACGTGCTTAACTGCCGTCTTGCGCTTGAAAAGGATTTCGGCATTATTGTGCGCGGAATGGCATATCCCGATTGCGGTATCACCCGAATGGATAACGGTACCACGTATGAAAAGGTTAAAAATTATCTTACCGAGCTTGATATAACCTATTCAAGAACCTTGGGCGGAGATAACGATAGTTTCGATATGCCAAAAGATTGGCATGCATGGATGCCAACGATGCATCATAATAATCCAAATGCATTGGCTTGGGCGGAGAAATTTGTTGGGCTTACTTGCCCCGAGTACCACGCCGCTCATAGTCCGAAGCTTATGTATATGTGGGGACACAGCTATGAGTTTGACCGCGATAACAGTTGGGATCTGCTCGAAAAGCTTTGCGAAACGCTCGGCGGCAAGGATGATATCTGGTATGCCACCAACGGAGAGATATACGATTATGTGGCGGCGTACAACGCACTTATCTACAGTGCAGACGGCTTGCGTATCTATAATCCTACACTTATGGATGTCTGGTTTGTTTGTGACGGAAAGCCGTACTGCGTTCACTCGGGTGAGACTGTAGTTATTGAGGAATAAAAGGGTTGTAAAAAACATAAAAATGCGGAAGAAGTATAAAACCTCTTCCGCATTTTGTTTTGGTTTTGTTTTAAATGTTAGGGTAGAGTTCAGTAAAACAAATCACTGTCATTGCCGTAGGGACAAGCCTCCGGATTGTCCTTTCAAGCGTGGCAATCCGTAAAGAAGATAACGGATTGCTTCGTCACTGCGTTCCTCGCAATGACAAAGCAACTTTTGTTATGCAACCTTTGTTATTAATAGTTGATGCCGTTTTCAGACGGCTTTTATTTTTTGTCCTCAAAAATTGAGGGGTCGATTTTAAATCCGCCCTCAAATCCGCTGTCAATATGCGGTATTTCTACGGGATCTTCAAAAATATCGTTTATAGGAATAACATCCTCATCCTGCGCTGTGCGGGCTGCCATGAAGATCTCGTCCTTGCGCCACATCATTAACAACTCGTCTCCCTCGGGATATTCCGTCTCGTCGGGACGGCTTCTGCGGTATATAAAGCTTAAAAGCAGATAAAAACCGAAAAGCACCAATGCGCCGCCGCTGATAAAGAGACCTGATATAAGTCCCGGTGTTTTGTAGGTGAACACTATCTCACTGCTTCCTGCTTCAACAGGTACCGCCATAAAGGCGATATTGACCTTTTCCACTTCGACCTCGCGTCCGTCTACCGTGGCGCTCCAACCTTCATCATAGGGCACCGAGAAGAATACGAGCGAACGCTTATCGCGGGAAACGGTGGCGGTAAATCCATCCTTGGTGATCTTAAAGCTGTCGGCGGCGGTATCAATAAGCCGTGCGCTGTCTTCCTCAAGCGTCTCACCGTTCATTGTAAGCGACATATTTCCGATGTCCTCGATATCCTGCTCCCAAAGCTTGTCGATATCGGTCATATAGCTGCCGTATTTTTCTATCTGCTCGTCATCAAGAAGTATCGCCTTGAGCATAAGCGCAGAGCGGTATTTTTCGGAATAACCGTCACAGAAATCCTTGTTCATATAATAATCGTATGAAAAACCGTAGGGAATATAGTTCTCATTTTCATATATATAATATCCGCCCGAGGTTTTAAGATACTCAAAGCCCTCCATAGCCGCTTCGCCGCTTTCCTCGTTCACAAATGGGTCACCGTCGCAACGGTTGAGCAGATAACGGACAGATAAAAGCGAACGTAACGCCACATCGTTGGTATCGGGGCGGCTTGCAACATCGCGCTCTACTCCGATATACTCATAAAATTCCATTATGGATGACGGAACCACCGAATGGAATGCATTGATGCAAGGAAGCTCAAGGTACATTCCCGTGTTGTCAACTCCGTCAAACACATCTACGCGGTAGTTATCCTCGTCGGGCAACTCGACCTCGCCCTCTATAAGCTGGTCTATCATAACATCCTTGATTTCATAGGAATGAAGCCGTCCGTTAAATATGAAAACGTTACCGTAAAGAATAGATATCAAGCAAATGCAGACTGCCGATGCGGTAAAGAATTTTTTGCGGTCGGTCTCAAGCTGCATTATAAGCAGACGCAGTACTATGAGTCCGAGCACGGCAATAGCAACGGTGAGCCAGAAGCGGAATACATACATTCCCGAATCGTCCTGCGAATAAAGACCGAATATAAGCTTTTCTTCCTCGTTTCGCTGTGGGAAAAGACCGATAGTCAGCGCAAAGCCGAGTGTGATGCCCAAAACCCATTTCCAAGCAGGACGCCAATCTATGGAAGCATCCTCGGTAAGCATTACGGTGGCAAGACTCATGAGCAGTATAGGCATATAATACCAACGCGCATAGTAGGCGGTGTTAAAAGCGTAAAAGGCGCTGTTAAGCACAGGTACTAATGCCATAAAGGTGCAAATGCCTATCATTCGCTTGAGCCAGCTTCCCTTGCGGTTCATGAAAAACGCAAAAACACCCACCATGCTGAATATCGGCATCCAACCGCCCAAGGAAGACCACTTTACATTGGCGCCGGGGAAGAATACGGGGCGCGCAGGTAGGTCGGGCGGGAAGAAAAAGCACTCTATAACATTAAGATATATCTGCTCCTTGCCGTACATAATGGCGTTCCAGCCAAGCTGCATTTCGGAAATGCGGGAGTTTCCGAGTATTGCAAGTATAGACGGGTAAAGCAATACCGCCGCTAAAGCAACACCGATAACCGCCTCGAATACAAGTGTTATAAATCTTGCAAAGGTAACGCGGATGGCGCGTGAAAACAGACGCACGAAGAAATATATCACACAGAAAACTACCATTCCGAAGAAAAAGAAGTAATTTGATACAGCGCATAATGCTACCGCGAGAGCAAAGATGCCCCTGCGGTTTTCGGTTATAAGAAGCTCTAATGCGAGCAGTAAAAGCGGAAAGAGAATTATTGCTTCATGGAAATGATTGAAAAATACGTTATAGACCGAAAAGCCCGAAAAAGCATAAAGCAGACCGCCTATCTGCGCGGCGTTCGGAGTCTTGGTGAAGCGGCGGATATACAGATATCCCGTAAGAGCGGCGCAGGCAAATTTAAGGATAAGCAGAGGCCCCATTAAATAAGGGATAAAACTGTTCGGGAAGGGCAGGGTAATCCAGAAGAAAGGACTTCCCAACAGATAAAAGCTGTATGAGCCGATAAAATTGGCGCCAAGGTCGGTAAGCCAGTTCCATCCCATATTACCCTCGCGTATCGCCTTGTGGCACATCTGATAGAAAGGTATCTGCTGAACATTAAAGTCACCGTAAAAGGTAAAATACCCCTCTGCCATTATCATATACGGCACAAAAAACGCCGCCGCGGTAAGTAATGCCAAAATAAAGGTTGACAGTCGTTTCTCTTTTTTCGGGTTTAAGACTGCACGCTTATTCTCGGTAAAGGTCATATAATTATCTCCTTGGAGTGTATTTTTAAATATAAACTATTGCTATTATAACAAAAAATGTTATAATATTCAATAGAGGAGTGATCGAAATGCAGTATCATTTTTATGCTATGCTGTCTCGGATGAAAAACATCTACCGTTGGGGACTGATGCGAAACACCAAGACAGAAAATTTAAGTGAGCATAGCCTTGAAGTGGCGCTGATAGCGCATGCACTTGCGATAATTAAAAACCGTAGATTCGGTGGGAAGTGCGATCCGAATTTTGTGGCAACTGCCGCCCTTTTTCATGACACATCTGAAATAATCACAGGGGATCTGCCTACACCTATTAAATATTATAACGAGGAAATACGCTCGGCATACAAGCAAATAGAGTCGGTTGCGGATGAACAGCTTCTGTCTCTCTTGCCCGAGGATATGCGGGAGGACTTCTTGCCGCTGTATTCTCCCGATGATGATACAAGGAAGCTTATAAAGGCGGCGGATAAGCTGTCGGCGCTCATAAAGTGTACCGAGGAGCTCTCGATGGGTAACCGCGAGTTTTCAGCGGCTGAAAAGGCTACGCGCCGCGCGATAGACGAGATGGCTTGCGAGGAAGCAAGGGTGTTTTTGGAAGAATTCATTGAAAGCTTCTCATTGCCGCTCGATGAACAAAAGGGGGATAAATAATAATGATAGAGCAAAAAGCATTGGCTTATGTTAATATGTACGGAGTTTTGGGAGCGCTTGAAAATCTTTGCGAGCTTGACGAAAAAGCAAAGCAGATATTAAGCGAGCTTAAAAAGGAGACCGCACTGTGCTTTGAGGTGAAAAACGGACCATGCTGTACATTCCGCTTCTCAAAAAACGGCTGTAAAATGACCGAGGGGGATAAGGGCTGTAACTGTAAGATGACCTTTTCCTCTCCCGAAAAATTCAATGCACTGATAAACGATTCAAAGCCGGGCATGCCTACAAAGGGAATAATAAAGACCCTTTCCTTCCTACTCGGCACATTCACAAAGCTTACCGACCGTCTCAACGAGGTGCTTCGTCCGAGTGAGGACGCTATGCGTGATAAAGCTTTTTTCGAGGAAAATAC
>JAFPCJ010000141.1 GCA_017423885.1 Clostridia bacterium
AGTCCCTTTATGGCTGCCGCCTTTTCCTGAAGCATTTTCACTTCGGGTTGTTTGGCTTTTTCGGCTTCAAGACGTTCGGAAAGCTGTAGCTTGAGCGCATCCTGATTACGGGCTTCGGCTTCGTTCTTTTCAAGGTCAGCCTTTGCTGTGAGTGCATCCCGAGCCTTAATTATTACCGCCTTGACCTCGTCAAGCTCCTTTTGTAATGCCGATTTTCGGTTTAAAAGTATGACTTGCGCGCTTTCATCTTCCGTTATAAGTTTTTCGAGATTTTCTAAGGTGTCAAGCATGGTAAGCTCGCCACATTTAGCCTTTTCGATCTGCGGGGCTATCACGTTATCCTCGTCGCAAACGATGCCGTTTACATACTGCGCGATGCTTTTTTTGATGCCATCGCATTCCTCTGCAAGCTTGCCCGACTCCTTTTTCAGTCTTTCCTGAAGCGCCCCGAAGCGCTCGGTTTTAAAGATATGTCGGAATATTTCCATTCTATCCTTGGTGGGCGAGAGCAAAAGCTTTAAAAAATCGCCCTGCGCTATCATGGCTATCTGGCAAAACTGATTGCGGTCAATACCGATTATCTCCTTGACAGCATTATCTACGTCCGTTCTTTTGGTTACGGTCTTGCCGTCGGGATAAATAAGCTCGGCTGAAGCCAACTGCTTGGCGGTTCCTGCTCCACGCTTGGCTTCGCGCTCGTACTCGGGGTTGCGCTTTACCGTATATTTTTTGTCGCGGTAGGAAAATTCCAGCTCGACCTCGGTAGGGTCAGCGGCATCGGCATATTTTGAGCGTAGCATTGAGACCTCGCGGTTATTTCCGCTCGGGTCGCCGTAAAGCGCATAGGTAATGGCATCAAAAATAGTGGTCTTGCCCGCACCCGTATCGCCTGTAATGAGATAAAGTCCGCCTGTGCCGAGCTTTGTAAAGTCAAGCTCAACGGTTTTGGCATAGGGACCGAATGCCGATATTTTAAGCCTTAAGGGTCTCATGCTTCTCCCTCCCACAGCTGTTCGATAATGCCCTTTACGAAGGCTTGCTGTTCTTCGCTCATGGCCTGTCCGTTCTGAAGCTCATAAAAGGTGCTGAAATGCTCAAAGGGAGTCTTTTCCGATATACTGTCAGCGCCGTTTATTTCATTGGCAGTACGTGTTCTTTTGTTATCGTAATCAAGCTTCATTATGTTTTTATAAATAACGCGAAGCTTTGAAAGTGCATCGGGAACGTCCTCCGCGTCGGTGAGGGTTATATGAATATAATCCTGCGTATAGCTTGTGTTTTCCCAAAAGCTTTTGAGGGTAAGCTCCTCATAAGTGCCTTTAAGCTCTGCCATGTCACGCAAGGGTGACAGCGGCGCAAAATCGAGCGAAAGTTCACCCTTTTTGCCTATATCCAAAACGGTTACAGTCTTTTGGTCCTTCGCTTCGGAGAAGGAGTATTTCAAGGGTGTGCCGCTGTAGCGGATGTATTCACTCATACATTTCTGACTTCTGTGAATGTGACCGAGTGCGACATAGTCAAAATCGGCAAAAACGCAAGCGTCAACATTATCGCTTCCGCCCACCGAGACCTCCTCCGACTCGGTTCTGACAGCCCCCGTTACAAATTGATGGGTAACAAGAATGTTGCGCTCAGCCCTATCTATCGACATCGCATCCACCGCCGCCTTTACAGCATCGGTGTAAGAAGCTATCTCGCTTTCGGGGTGGTATCTTCTGACATTTGCAGGCTTTACAAACGGAAGCATATAAATGTTTATTTCACCGTATTCATCCGAAAGGACAATAGGCTCTACCCTGCCCGAATACACGGGGGACATATATATTCCGCTTTTATCCATAAGTCTGCCGCCAAACGCAATGCGCTCGGCCGAATCATGATTTCCGCTTATTACAAAGACCTTCAGTCCGCGCTTTGCAAGCCGCACCAAAAAGTCATCAAACAGCTCTACCGCCTCTGCAGAGGGTATCGCTTTATCGTAAACATCGCCTGCGATAATAACGGCGTCCGCCTTTTTTTCATCAATAATATTGATTATTCTTGTGAGAATAAACGACTGATCCTCAAGCATTGAAAATTCGTTTACCCTCTTGCCGAGATGCAGGTCTGATATATGAATAAATCTCATTTTACACCCCTCAAAATGTGATTAGCAGTTATTATATACTTATTGATGGTTATTATATCATAATAAATTCAAAAAGTAAAAGTAAATGTTGTACCGCAACTAAAAAGCGATCATTTATCCGTTTTTAAAAATGGTTCGCGTAGGGACAGACCTTTCGGGCTGTCCGTTACGGTTTGCAGATGATTAAAGGACAGTCGAGACGGTAAGTCCCTACGGCACGCCGCCGTTAAGAATGTGCAAAAATAAAAGTCATTGCGAGCCGAAGGCGCGGCAATCCGCTCCTAACATTTGCAATTTTTAAATACGGTCGGGCGGAAATATTAAAATTTCGCATACCAAAGGCAACGTCTGCCTGTCAAGGCGCTTGACCGAGGCGCTCGGGTTATTTTAACCGTTCGAGTCTGCCGCCGCATTTTGAGCAACGGTACCGTTTGTAATAAGTGATAACACGGCTCTTTCGCAGTCTTACCATCACCTCTCCGCAGCCAAGACAGCGCAGAACATATCCGCCACCCGATACTGCGGCTTCGGCAGAGGACGCGGCACTGTTCTCGGGCGGAGTAACTCCCATTTCCGTATAGCTTGATGCCCTCTTGATATTGTACTGCGGATATCTTTGGTTTACATAATCCGCATAGGTCTTCCATTTTCCCTGATGGTCATGGCATCCGTCCACCGTATGTAAAAGTTCATGAATTATGGTCTGCTTTGCGCTGATATCGGGCACCTCGTCTGCAAGCAGCATTGCCGAAATGCTTATCTCAAAGCTATCGGGCGCTATCCTTGCACATTGACCCCAACGCTTTTTGGCGCGGGTGTTAACGCTCCATTTTTGCACATTTGAGTATTTTACTGCTATCGCATCAAGCTCGTCACAGCATTCCTTTACAAGCTTTTGAAGATCCTTCATTCAAGCACTACCCCACTCTTATTTGAAATATATTCCTCAACATAACCGGCACAGTTCTCAAAAAGATATTCGGCAAGCCGGCGGACGGTGTCCCCTATGATTTTCAAATAAATAACGCATACACGCTTTGAATATAATATAACATTTTAAGAAGGATTTTTCAACCCTCGGTCGGGTGCCCCGACAGGCAAACGTTGCCTTTTTGGTGTAGAATTCAATATTTCCGCCCGACCGTATTTAAAAATTGCAAATGTTAGGAGCGGATTGCCGCGCTTCGCTCGCAATGACAAGTCGGAGAAAAAGTCCCTACGCGGGGCACCCGATAAGTACAAAAAATTTCTTGAAAAACAGTTGACAAACTCCGTTTCTTATGATATCATAATGATATCACAAAGATAGCAAAGGAGGGTCTGCTATGCTATTGGAGCTACGGAATATAAGCAAATCCTTTGGTGAAAAACAGGTGCTTAAGGGTATTTCCTTTAAGGCTCAAAGCGGTAAGGCTTTCGGTCTGCTCGGCAGAAACGGTGCAGGCAAGACCACTACCATCCGTATTCTCATGAATGTTTTTCCGCCTGATTCGGGCAAAGTGCTGATCGACGGCAAGCCTTTAGACTATGACCGCATAGGTATAGGCTATCTGCCCGAGGAGCGCGGTCTTTACCCCAAAAAGACCATACTCGACCAGCTTGTCTATTTTTCCGTTCTTAAAGGAATGAGCCGCAAGCAGGCTGTAAGCGCCATAGATATGTGGCTTGAGCGCCTTGAAATGACCGAGTACCGCAACCGCCGTCTTGATACCCTTTCAAAGGGCAATCAGCAAAAAATACAGCTCATAACCGCCCTTGCCCACGATCCTGATATCATAATTCTTGACGAGCCTTTTTCGGGGCTTGATCCCGTAAATGCCATGATGCTCAAAAACGTTGTAAGGGAACAGCTTCAAAAGGGCAAGATAGTCTTATTTTCAAGCCATCAAATGAGTTATATAGAGGAATTCTGCGACAGCAT
>JAFPCJ010000142.1 GCA_017423885.1 Clostridia bacterium
ACTTTACCGCAAATGCGGGATGAAGGAAGAAGCCTTCGCCGCGACAGAGGCGGCAGAGCGCGCCGTATCACGGGCGGGGCTTTCGGACACCGTTTCCGCCGCCACGGTACTGCTCAATACCGCGACCGTGTGCGCCGCCTTCGGTGCGCCGCAGGACGCCGTGGCACGCTACCGCCGTGCGATGGCGATCTACGCCCAAACGCTCCCCGCCGACGACGGACGCGTCGCCGCCCTCAAAAACAATCTCGCCGCCGCCCTTGTGGAGCTTGCAGAGTACGAGGAAGCGCTTGCGCTTTACGAGGATGCACTCGCGCTCGGCAAAGCCGCCGCTTTTTTCAAGACAGCTTACAACTGCCTCTGCCGCCGCAGTACCCATGTTGATAAGGGTAACTGCATCTCCCATGACCGCCGAAACAGTGCGGGAAAGCACAGGAAAATGGGTACATCCGAGAATAAGTGTATCGACTCCTGCTTCCATCATCGGCTCAACATACCGTCTTACCGTTTCTCGGACTACTGGATCATCCTCGCTGTACCAGCCTTCCTCAACCAACGGCACAAGAAGCGTACCGCTGTTTTCGACTACCAAAGCATCAGGCATTTTCTCAAGTATTCTCTTTTTATGCGAGCCGCTGTTTATGGTGGCGGCAGTTGCAAGAATACCGATTTTTTTGTTTTTTGTAGCTTTAAGTGCCGCATTGACCGAATGGGAAACCACCTCAATAAACGGTACGGGAAGCTCTTTCGCGGTATCGGCAGCCACCGAAGACACCGTTCCGCAGGCGGCAACAATAAGCTTTACATCCTGACTTAACAAAAAGCGTTCGTCCTGACGGGTATATTTAATTATTGTTTCGGTGCTTCGCGTGCCGTAAGGTACGCGACCTGTGTCCCCGAAATAAACGATATTTTCTTTAGGAAGCTTTTTCATTATTTCTCTTGCCACGGTAAGTCCGCCGAGGCCCGAGTCAAAAATTCCTATAGCCCGTTCATCCGCCATCGCCGCATCTCCTTTTTTGATACAACAGTTCATATTATAATACCATATTATATGCATTTTTGCAACTGTTTTAGCAAAAAGAATGAAAGAACGCAGAGGAACTTTCGTTTGGCTTCCTCTGCGTTTTTAAAACTTTTGATTATTTCCAGAATCCGTATTCATCAAGGGAGCGGAACTCATAGCCTTGGGATATTGCATAGTCTATGATTTTTCCGAGATTGGCAACATTATACGGCGAGGTGCTGTGAAGCAGGATGACCGCGCCCGGATGCAGGCGAGAAATTACCGTGTTATATGCTTCTTCGGTCTTTGCCGCATTGCTTGTATCCTGTCCTGCAGGATCCCAATCGGCATAAGCCACCGACCAGAAAGCCGAGCGGTATCCCATCTGATCTACAACATCAAGTGCACTTTGGGAGAATGCTCCCGTAGGGAAACGGAAATATTTGCTGTCATAACCGTAATTCACGCGCATAAAGTTATGCGCTCCGAGCAGTTCCTTTGCCATCCGCTCGCGGTTTATAGTGGTAAAATCGGGATGAGTGGTGCTGTGATTGCCGACTATATGCCCCTCTGATATCATTCGGCAAACTGCATTCGGATCGTCCTCAAGATAATCAAGCGTGCAGAAAAATGCCGCTTTCACATTCTTTTCTTTAAGCGTATTAAGCAATCTTTCTGTAAGGTCCTGAAACTTATAGCCGCAATCAAAGGTGAGATACAAAACCTTTCCCTCGGTCTTATTATCCCATGCGAGGGCATTCATATTATAGCCGTCAAATACCTTCTGATTATTTACGGTGATGCTGTGCGGAGCACCGTTTTTAGCCACTCCAAAGGAGAAACCGTTTCTTGCAGCAGACAGTCCGCGCGTATTATTAGGGTCATTCAAGGTGTATTGGATCACGGGAAGTACCGGCAATCCTGTATAGGTCTTGCCTGCATTTACCGTTTTGGGTGTATAGGTTATAGTCAACGGATCGTTTGATACGGGCGGCTTAGGCGCAGGCGCTACAGCAGGCTTTGATGACGGTGCACTTGAAGTCGGTACGCTTGACGAGGGTACGCTCGCAACCGATGACGGCTCTTCGCTTGATAAGGTCTCACTTGAAACTGCTTCTTCGGAAGATGTATTTTCCTCTGACGAGGTAACGGTATTATCGCTTTGAATGCTTGATGACGAAGCCGTGTCGGTTTCATCGATCCTTTTGCATGCCGCAAAGCTTAAAACCAAAAGCAATGCTATAACAACCGATATTATTCTTTTCATTTTTTACTTCCCCTTAAAACTTCTTTTTAAGCCTTTGTCAGATATAATCCACATTATGATACTTGGTTGGAAGTCCCTCTTTATATAAATGCGAATCGTTGGCAAGACAATAGGCGCACGGAATACAAGTGCCTTTGGCTTCGGAAAATTTAATTATCGATACACCTGTATGGCTTATATCAAAATGAGTAGCAAACATCGGATAGGGTATATCAAGCAGACTGCTTAAAAACGCTATGCCGAAGCCCTGATGAGCAAATAAGGCTACTCGCTCCTTTGTAGGCTCTACCGCCTCGTAAACACCGCGCTCGCGGTCATGCTTATAGCCGAGAGACAGCATAAACGCATCGGTCTCACGCGCTATCCGCTCAACTCCCTTTTTATTTTCCTGATACCGCGGATGCTCGCACCAATTTTCTCCGAGCTCTCTTATTTCCTTACTCATAAAATGCTCGCGGGTATTCTTATCGTGAAAAAGCCACGTTCTGCGCCCATTCTCATTTTCGACAGTAAAATCTCCCCACGCATAGCCCTCGTTACAAAAATCAAGTTGAGTGATCTCTTTTTTTACAAGCTGGGCAGTAGGCTCGGCGGTAAGTATCGCACGATTAGAGGTAGAAGCAAATATTTTATCGATGCCGTATACCGCAAGTCTCTTAGCTACCGCCTCTGCCTGCCTATGACCGAGCTCGGTAAGCGAATCGGGATTATATATAGGGTCTCCATGTCTTACATAATACAAAATCATGACTTATTCTCCTTTTGAGATTGAAGTTTTTTGATTCTTCGTTTATAAATAATTGTAAAAGTGGTCATAAGCGCTATAAATGTAAGTGCCCATGAAATCGGATACGAAATGTAAAGCACGGGCAAGGTATGCAGTTTTTCAATACGGAAAACAGTATATATCCAAAGCACCCTGAAGCCACAGGCACCGAGCAATGTTATTATCATGGGTGTTAGTGCGGCACCTATTCCGCGCATTGCTCCGCTTGAAACATCCATAATTCCGCAAAGGAAATACGGCAAGCAAACATAAGACATGCGCAAAATACCCCATCGGATTGCTTCGCTTGAGTCGGTTATATAAATAGAAAGCAACGGCTTTGCAAAGAGAAATACAAGACCACCCAAAATAATACCAACCGCAGAAACGCTTACAAGGCATACCTTTATAACTGCCTTAACGCGCTTGTAATTTCCTGCGCCGCTGTTTTGGCCTGTAAAATTAAGAGCTGTCTGCTGAAAAGCGTTCATAGTTACATAAACGAAGCCCTCGATATTTCCGGCGGCAGAGGCGCCCGACACCACCACCGCACCAAAGGAATTAAGTGAAGACTGTATCAAAACATTTGAAAGAGCAAAACATGAGCTTTGTATACCTGCAGGAATTCCCATCCGTAATATCCGCTTTAACGAATCGGAATATATTCTGAGCTTTTTAATTTCAAGACGGCAGGCATCAGTACGACGCATAAGCGTTAATATAACCAATATACAGGCAATAAACTGCGAAATGGTAGTAGCAAGCGCTACTCCTGCAACATCAAGCTTTATAAGCGTGACAAAAACAACATTCAGTAAAACGTTTATAACTCCCGATATCGTAAGAAATATAAGTGGTGAACGCGTATCGCCCGCGGCGCGCAGTATAGCTGCTCCGAAATTGTAAAGCAATATCGGCAGAATACCTGCAAAATATATTCTTACATAAACCGCGGAAAGTTCTATTATCGCTTCAGGCGTTGCCATCAAAGCAAGTATCTTTTCCGCAAAAACAACACCGAATACCGTCAGAAAAACTCCGCATATTATAGCAGTCGGAATAGCTGTATGCACGGTACGACTGATAAGCTTATCGTTTTTTGCGCCTATTGCATGAGCCGTGGTGATGCCGGCTCCCACCGAAAGACCCATAAACAGATTGACAAGCAGGTTTATAAGAGAACCTGTTGCCCCTACTGCGGCAACCGAAGTGCTTCCGCAAAAGCGACCTACTACTATCAGGTCTGCAGCATTAAACAAAAGCTGCAGAATACCTGTAAGAATAATAGGTATGGTATAGGTGATAACGCTGCCTAACAGCGGTCCGTTCAACATATCGACATTTTTATTCCTCAATGCCGTTCACCTCAAAAAGCTAAATTTTAATTATATGCATAACAAAGCCAACAGCCTTTCAGCTGCTGGCTTTATTTTACGGTGCAATTTTAATAAGAAGATTTTCGATTGCTTCTTCTGTTACCTCGCGCGGATTAGAGGCTGTACAAAGATCATCCATTGCGGCTTTGATTATGTTTTCCTTTTCGCGCTCGAAATCCTCTCGAGAGACTCCTGCATCCCAAAGCGTTGCAGGTATCTCCATACGGCGAAGCATATATTTTACTTCGTCTATAAGACTTTCAACCGCTATTCTTACAGTATCATGCGGCAAATGTATCTTTCGTGCAATATCAGCATATCGTATAGCCGCTTCAATAGGCTCTGCTCCAAAGCAAGCGCGAAGATGCGCGTTAAAACGGATGACATGCGGCAAAAGCATTGCATTCGCTCTTCCGTGAGGTATGTGGAATTTAGCGCCAAGCGCATGAGCGATACCATGGTTTATTCCAAGTCCCACCTCGTTAAACGCCATACCTGCAAGGCAGGATGCACTATGCATTTTCTCTCTTGCAATTTCATCGCTTCCATCCTTATAAGCATAGGGCAGATATTGGAAAGCAAGGAGCAAGGCCTTCTCCGCCAAAGCGTCAGAGGCGTCGTTTGCGTTGACCGAAACAAGTGCTTCAAAAGCATGGGTGATAACATCCATTCCTGTATCCGCTGTAATGGAAGGCGGTGCAGTAAGCACAAGCTCGGGATCGAGTATTGCAAGATCGGGAAGCATTCCCTCGTCAACCAGCGGATATTTAAGATTGTCAGCATCATCGGTAACTACTGCAAATTTGGTCACCTCGGAGCCTGTTCCGCTTGTGGTTGGGATAGCGATCAGCTTAAGGTCGCCCATTCCCGACTTCTCGCCCATAAACACTATTGCCTTTGCGGCATCTATGGGAGAGCCACCGCCGAGCGCAATAACTATCTCGGCATTGTTTGCTTGTATAAACTTAAGACCTTCGGCAATCAATGATGTTGTAGGATCGGGCTTGACCTCATCAAATATCGCTATGCTTTTGTAGTCGGTCATTTTATCGGTGATCTTATTGATCATTCCCGATTTCACCATAAACTTATCGGTGATTATTACTGCCGACTTACCTGCAAATTCCTTTAGTGTATCAAGTGCGTTTTTGTTGAAGCGCACCTCGGTACGTATCTTAAATCTGTTCATATTACCTTTGTATCTCTACTATAGAAACCTTATCGCCGTTTTTAATGGCGGCGGCGTTTGCATCATCGGTATCGAGATGCATTTCCAAACTGAATTTATCGCTCACGCGAACCTGCACATCATAAAAACGTGTGCGGCGCTCGCTGTTAACATCAACGGTAACATACTCATTATCGTTAACGCCGAAACGTTTACCGTCCTCAAGGCTCATATGTATATGACGGTTTGCAATTATGCAACCCTCTTTAAGCTCTACAATACCCTTGGGTCCGATAATTGTAACAGGTGCAGAGCCTGCAGTCTTTCCGCTTTCGCGAACAGGCGGCTTGACCTTGAGCACATAGGAATCCGTTCGGGATATCTCTACCTGCGAGTCAGGACGCTCGGGACCCAACACACGTACCTTTTCAATAGGACGAAGCGAAGGTCCTACGATGGTGAGCTGTTCTTTGCAGGCATACTGTCCCGGCTGGGAAAGATCCTTCATTGGAGTAAGCTCATAGCCCTCACCGAAAAGGATATTTATATGCTCGCGGCTCAAATGAATATGACGGTTTGAAATGCCGACGGGAATACCGTCCGAAGAAGAGGCGGTACCGTCTGCCTGAAGTGCCTTTAAAACGGCCTCAGCTACAGCCGAAACATTGATCTCCATAAGGCGTTCTCCTTTATCAGATTATACGGAAGCTGTCTGCCATTACGCAACGACGCTTTCTTGTGAAGCTACGTGCAGATGTAAGTCCCTCACCGGTAGGTCCTGCGATAGTAAAGGTGGTATGACCCTCACCGCCGAAGCCGATACCTGCATAGGACGGAGCGTTTTTAACGAAAATAGTGGTCTCGACCGCCGCGGCAAAGCGGGAAAGATGATCGATATTCTTGGAATGCATATGAGCGGTATGACGGTTTCCGTGCTCCGCCTTAACTGCAAGCTCGATAGCCTTATCAATGTCGGGAACTCCAACGATCGGCAATATCGGCATCATAAGTTCTTCCTGAACAAAGGGATGCTCAAAGCCTGTCTCGCAGATGATGCAACGGATATCACTTGATACCTTTACACCGATCATATCAAGAAGCACAGCGGCATCGCGGCCTACGCACTTACGGTTGACCGTCTTCTTGGTCTTACCCGTCTTCTTATCGGTAACGTCAACAAGAACGATATTGGCGAGCGCATCTGCCTGAGCAGCAGAGATAAGATATGCACCGTTCTTCTGCATCTCGGAGATAAGACGGTCTTTAATATTATTGAATGCGAAAACTTCCTTTTCTGCAATGCAGGGAAGATTGTTATCAAAGGTACAGCCGTCTATAATATCCTTACCTGCCTTTACGATATCGGCGGTATCGTCAACTATAACGGGGGGATTGCCCGCGCCTGCGCCTATAGCCTTTTTGCCTGAAGAAAGTACCGAACGAACAACTCCGGGACCGCCTGTGCAAACAAGCAGGCGAATTGCAGGATGGGTCTGCATGATCTTGGCAGAATCCATTGTGGGCTTATCCATAGATGCAACGAGAACCTCGGGACCGCCTGACATCTTGGAAGCGCGGTTAACAAGGTCTACCGCGTAGTTAGAAGTGCAGATAGCACCGGGATGGGGATTGAAAACAACTCCGTTTCCTGCGGCTATCATGCCCATACTGTTACAGATAACAGTCTCGCTCGGATTTGTACTCGGGGTAATAGCACCAACCACTCCGAACGGTGCCATCTCAACAAAGGTAAGACCGTTATCGCCGGTCTTGGCTTCGCTTATTATATCCTCGGTACCGGGGGTCTTATCAGCAACAAGCAGATGCTTGAGGCGCTTATGGTCTACTCTGCCCATTCCGGTCTCGCTGACACCTATTTCAGCCATTATTGCGGCTTCCTTACGGGTAAGCTCGCGGATAGCAGTTATGATTTTTTCGCGCTTTTCAACGCTCATTGCTCTTACTGCCTTATAACCCTCTGATGCGGCGGCAATAGCATCATTCATATCCGAATATATACCTACAAGACGTCTTCCCTGATATTCGGTACTGCTGTATGCGGCACCGCTTGCAGCGGTGGGAGCGCTTGTATTACCGAGGGCGCCGACCACCTGCTTTACTATCTGTTCTATTTCTGCTCTGCTTATCTCAGCCATTTAATTTTCCTCCAAATCAAGTATTTAATCCTATCAAAGAGTTTTTTGCTCATTATAAATGCAATATTTATTCAAATATAAGTTCCACACCGGCATCCTTAAGCTTTTCGCGCCATCTCTCACCGGGGTCAGTATCGGTTACTATTGTATCAACCTCTTTAATTGAACAGACCTTCACAAACGAGGACCTGTCAAACTTTGAGGAATCGACCGCAAGTACCTTTTTATTGGCGGCTTTGAAAAACGCCTTTTTGATCTCGCTGTCACGCTCGTTCGAATCGGTTACACCCATTTCACCGTCAAGTCCCTTGCAGGAGCATATCGCGATATCAACATGAAATCCCGATACCATACGCTCTGCCTGATAACCCACAAGCGAAAGTCCGCCCTCTTTAAGAACGCCGCCTGTTGACACTACCATCCAATCAGGCTTATTGCACAACTCAATAAGTATCTCTATTGAATTGGTTATAAGCGTGATCTTCTTTCGGTCAAGAATATTTTTTATAACATTAAGCGCCGTAGTGCTCGAATCAAGCATAACGTAATCGCCGTCATGTATCATTTCGCTTATCTGCGCCGCAATCTGCCGCTTGCTTTCTACATTAGTCTGCTTACGGACATGAAACGGCAGATCTATATTGAAGTTTTCGTTTTTGACCGCGCCGCCGTAGGTTTTTCTTGCCAAACCATCCTTATCAAGCTTTTCAAGGTCGCGGCGGATGGTCTCCTCCGTAACATCGAACTCCTTTGCAAGATCACTTACTACGACCTTGCCTTCCAAGGAAAGCTTGGCTAAAATAGCGTTTCTGCGTTCGATCGCTAACAAAATAACAACTCCTTTTTCGTCACGTAACGTGACGCATAATTATAGGATACTTTGCCAAAGCTTGTGATCGGGTCTCGGAATTACCGAGCTGTCAAGGAACATACCGCGGTCAGCCGTCTCCTGTTGTGCGCGCTCTATAGCAGCCGTTACTGCAGACACGCTTCCTGTAAGAAGTACATAGGATTTTCCGCACATTCCGCGAGCCAGACGTAGCTCTAAAAGATGCACAAGTGAAGTTTTTGCGGCTACATCGGCGGCTACTACCGCACTTGCGGCAGAAAAGCTTTCAACTATACCGAGTGCCTCAACATCGTCCGGCGGAGTTGAACCGTAGATTGCGGGGAAGATATCCTCATGCGGATTTCCAAGCACAAAGCTATCTATTACCTTTTGCGGATTTTTTTCCTTCGAAGCTTCAATAGAAGCCTTGACAGCGCTCAGCTCTCCGCTGATGATGACCATATATTTACCGGGACAAACTGTGGCGCTCTCAATGATATCGACCTCAGCGGTCTTTAACATGGTATCGGCACCGGTCATACCGGCTGATACGGTGATGAACTCCACCATGCCTATTGCCTTGCCCATTTATCTGACATCCCTTCTGAATTTGCTTACCTTGTAATGGTAATATATTTATCGGTTATTTCCTTTACCTTACCGTCAATAGAGCTATGTATTGCTACGCCGAGCGCGCCCGCTTTAGGAGAAGCTATGACATCACCGCATTTTACGGTATCTCCCTTTTTGACCGCAGGTATACTGGGTGCACCGATATGCTGTGACAGCAGAAGCTTTACTGATTTCGGTGCATACTCGCGCTCATCAAGAAGCGCGGGGAAATTATATTTTGTAAGACCGAGTCTTGCCGTGAGACGAGACTTCAACACATATCTGCCCGAGCGTTCCTCCTTAACGGGAGCCTCGGGAGCCGCCGGAACAGGTATTCCACCCTTTCGCAATTCGTCCTTCACAACAGCCATAAGGCTCTTGGGGGAGAGATTCTGGAAGCAGGAATACATCTCGCAAAGTCCGCAAGCGCAACAGAAATACGTTCCGAGATACGGCTCAACATCACTTGTAACACTGCTTGATGCCGAGCGCATAAATTTATTGGGCTCTATTGGATGACCCAAAAGATTTCTCGGGCAAAGATCGGTACACATTCTGCATTGACAGCATGCCGACATTGCTCTTTTAAGCGATATCTTTGGATCACTTTTGCGCTTCATTACTATATACTGATCGTTCGGCATTACAAGTATAGCATTGCTCGTTTTGGTTATAACATCGTATTCCGTAACGATATTTCCCGTCATGGGACCGCCGTTTATCAGCGTATATTCCTCAATGGTAGTACCGCCTGCAAGCTTTATCACTTCTCCAACGGTTATACCAAGCGGAACATAAAGCGTAACAGGCTCTTTAACCTCTCCTGTTACAGTGATATACTTATGGGTAACTCCCTTTCCTTCTGTAAGCGCATAATACGCATTGAGCATGGTCTCAACATTATAGACCGTAACTCCAACCGAAATAGGAAGCTTTCCGGGAGGAACTACTCTTCCCGTAGTCTCATATATCGTAACGACCTCATCGCCCGCAGGATAAACCTCGGGCAGATAGCCGATAGAGATCATATTAAAATCTTCAAGCTGTGCTTTAACTGCTTCTACCGCCTTTTTATACGACGGCTTTATCGCAATTATAACCTGCTTTGCACCAACAGCCTCGGCAACAACGGTCAAAGCCGTCATTATCTCGCGGGCATAATGCTGCATCACCTGACGGTGAAGCTTAAGCAGAGGTTCACATTCTGCACAGTTGAGTATTATTGTGTCTGCCGCTTCGTTAAGCTTTGCGTAACTCGGAAAGCCCGCTCCGCCTGCGCCGACAACACCTGCGTTTTGCAAAACGCCTTTAAGTTCATTTATATTCATAAAATCAATCCATCAACCCAATGGAATTGTCAACGATACCTACTATCGCGGCATCCACAGGGGCATTTTCCATGTCGCAGCCAATTCTTGCGGCACTGCCCAAGGCTACGAGAACTATCTCGCCGATACCTGCGCCGACATTATCAACAGCAACTATACGTCCGTTCTCGGACATATTCTCAATAGGCTCTACTATCATAAACTTGCTTCCGAGCAAGCGTTCGTTTTTACGCGTGGCAACCACGCTGCCTACTACCTTTCCGACTAACATCTCATTAACCCTTTCCGTTAAAATAAGGACTGTCAAAAGATGAGATCATCGGGCTCCGCATTATGCGGAGCCCAAAAATATCTCCGCTGATCTTACTTGATAGACGGTAAGATCTTCTCAACATCTGCATGGGGTCTGGGGATAACATGAACTGCTACCAGCTCGCCAAGCTTGGATGCTGCAACAGAGCCGGACTCAGTAGCAGCCTTAACTGCTCCGACATCACCGCGTACCATAACGGATACGAGTCCGGAACCGATCTTCTCAGTACCGATAAGCTCTACGTTTGCGGCCTTAACCATAGCATCAGCAGCCTCAATAGCGGCTACCAAACCTCTTGTTTCTACCATTCCGAGTGCTTCGAGTGCCATTTGCTTTTCCTCCTGTTAAGATTAAAATAGATTACCGTTTTTAACGGGACACTAACTGTTTTTTGCGCCGAAATTACTTAAGCTTCGGCAGGATCTTCTCAACATCCGCGTGGGGTCTGGGGATGACATGAACTGCCACCAGCTCACCAAGCTTTGATGCTGCCGCGGAGCCTGACTCGGTAGCGGATTTTACCGCACCGACATCACCGCGCACCATAACGGTTACAAGACCGGAACCGATCTTCTCGGTACCGATGAGGGCTACGTTTGCAGCCTTTACCATTGCATCAGCAGCCTCAATAGCGGCTACCAAGCCTCTTGTTTCTACCATTCCGAGTGCCTCAAGAGCCATGCGTTTTTCCTCCTTTACAGAAGTCTCCTTTACCGCCGCAGGAGCGGCAGTTGCGGTTGTTGTTTTTGCGGGTGCCGCTTTTTTGGCACCACTTTTAGCTGTTGCCATTTTTTATCCACCTTTCACGGTTTGAATACTCAAACCTCTTGGATATATTGCTCGGACTTTTGCGTTCTTTCCTTTTCGAGACGAGTAATACGGGAAGCGCTGAGTCTTACCATACGCTCTGTCTCGCTGTGGGGGCTTGCGATTACAGCATGAGCCGCAACCTTGAGTATCGAGCCGTTTACTGCCGCATCAACTGCCGCTTTAACCGCCGATACCTGACCCTCAACAATAATTGTTACAAGCCGTCCTCCGAGCTTTCTTTCCCAGGTCACAAAGCTTACATCTGCCGCCTTGCACATGATATCAAGGCAATCTACGGCGGCAGTAACGCTCGGAACCTCAATAAATCCCAGAGAATTCATTAAACAGTCCTCTTATTAAAGCTTCGGCAGGATCTTCTCAACATCACCGTGAGGTCTGGGAATTACGTGTACAGCTACAAGCTCGCCGAGCTTAGAAGCAGCAGCAGAGCCGGACTCGGTAGCAGCCTTAACTGCACCTACATCACCGCGAACCATGACCGATACGAGTCCCGAACCGATCTTTTCTGTGCCGATGAGCTGAACCTCAGCAGCCTTTACCATTGCGTCAGCAGCCTCGATTGCTGCGACAAGTCCTCTTGTTTCTACCATTCCAAGTGCTTCGTATGCCATTGTTGTTTCCTCCGTAATATAATAATTTTATTTTTTATTTTTTATCAAAAGCATTGAGCTTGAGCATTTTTTCGGTGTCCTCCTCGGTGTTTGCAATTATATGCTTGCAGATAACACCTGACACCTCA
Organism: Clostridia bacterium; assembly: GCA_017423885.1. Next base: position 12,389 of record JAFPCJ010000142.1, read on the forward strand.
TTTGCAGCCGCCTCGGCTGCTTCGACTGCCGCTTCTACCGCCGCAACACTGCCGCGGAACTTTACCGCCACGATAAGCGGCACGGCAAGTCCGTCCGGATTTCCCGGTTTGTTTTTATCAAAGTTTTCGACTGTTACATCAGCCGCCTTACAGCCTGCATCACAAGCCACAAAAGCCGCCGCAAGACCGTAAACCTCGATTATTCCGACTGCCTTTCCCATTAAGCTCACCCTTATTCGTTGATAATGGCGATCTTAAGTCCCTGCATCGAAAGATTGGTCTTAAGAGCCTCGTTTATCTGCTCTAACGGATAACGATGGGTTATGAGCTTCTCAAGGGGAAGTCCTATAGCCTTTGCACGCTTAAGGAAATCAAAGGTGGTGGCATAATCACGAAGGGTGTACACCCATGAGCCGACCGTTGTGATCTCTTTAGCGCAGATATCAAAATGCGGATTGATGGTTGCATCGCCGCCGTTGATAAAGAAGCCCAGCTCGCAAAGTCCGCCGCCGTTGCGGATGAACTTATAGATGTTGGAGTGAGCCACAGGAGAACCTGTGCATTGGAACGCAAAGTCTGCGGGATATCCGCCGAAAGCATCCTCAACCGCCTTTGTAAGCTCTTCAATACCCTTATGGTTCTTGAAGTTTACAGAACGGTCTGCTCCCATTTCCTTTGCAAATCCGAGGCGCTTATCCTCACCGTCGATAGCAACTATATTCTCAATGCCCATTGCGCGGAGAACTGCTATACACAAAAGACCGATAGGTCCGCAGCCCTGAACGGCAACGCGGCTGTTGAAGCGAAGAATTCCTGTGGTCTTTGCACGCTCAACTGCGTGAATAAGAACTGCCGCAGGCTCGATAAGAATTCTCATATCGAGATCAAGATCGCTTACGTTGAATATCGTAGATCCGCCGCGAACTACGAGATAATCGGCAAACCAGCCGTTAAGATGTACATCGTCATCAGGCAGAAGTCCGTAAACATCGGCACCGCCTACATTTTGCTTGTTAAGGTCATACATCGTGATATCGGGGTTATCCTTGAAGATCATGCAGGTAACTACCTTATCACCTATGTTAAGAGGCTTTCCTGCGCTGTCCTTCTTGACGTTCTTACCCATCGCAACGATCTCACCTGTTCCCTCATGACCGAGAGCTACAGGGATAAGACCGAAGGGATCACGCTTGAACTCATGGGCATCGGTGCCGCAGATACCGCAGCCCTCAACCTTTACGAGAACATCGTCGTCCCCGAGAGCGGGAATGGGATATTCCTTGATATCAAAGTGCTCGAGAGATGTAAGCATTGCGACCTTTGCAGTCTTGGGAACTGCTCCACCAGTCGGCTTTGCCGCAGCAGATGCGCCCTGCATCTCACCGATGACCTGCTTGACGATCTTTTCAATATCAGCAGAATTCATTGTTGTTTCTATCCTTTCTGTAGTGCAACAAAATGTTTTGTTACATTAAATTGGCTTTATACCATTCAGCGCCGTATTCAGCAAGAGCGGTATCCTGCTCCTCGCTTCCGCCGCTGACACCCAAGCCACCCACTATATTACCGTTTTTATCATAAAGCGGTACTCCGCCGCCGAAGATCACTATACGACCTGAATTCGTAAATTGGATTCCGTAAAGCGAACCGCCGGGGGTAGCGAGAGTCTTGAGCGCGGTAGTAGGCATTTTAAGCGATGTTACGGTAAACGCCTTATTGACCGCTATATCATAGCTTGCGATATAACTGTCATCCATGCATTGCACCGAAACGGGGTTGGCATGCTTATCAGCTATTGCAACCACCGCCTTTACCCCCATCTGCGCCGCGCGCTCACGCACAGCCGCAATCAGCAGATTAGCCTTTTCAAGCGTAATGCTGCCTTGGGGCAAAGCCTCGATCACCGCACCTACCAGCCTTGCTATTTCCTGTTCGGTCATATCAATACTCCTTTTTTAGAGTTGATAATTACTTACCGAGCTGCTCCATTACCTTCTTGGTGATCTGAGCTACGAGATCATCGCTTGCACCGTGACTGCCGCAAGAGCCGCCGCAGGAACCGCCACAACTATGGCAGCTGGGCTTGCCGTCCTTGGCATTCGGGCAAAGGTCAGCCGGATGCTTACCCTTCATACCGAACTGTCTGCGGATCTCATAAAGACGCTCAACCTGCTGCTTGGAAAGCTCCTTGGGTCCGCCAAGCTGTCTGGAGATGTAGAGAAGTTTTGCATAGAACTCAACAGACTCCATCTTGTGGTAAGCGGAAAGCAGACTGTCAGAGAAGGTCAATGCACCGTGGTTCTCAAGGAGAACTGCATCGAAGGACTGCAAGTATTTCTCAACTGCATCGGGGATCTCATCTGTAGAGGGAGTGCCGTACTCAGCGATCGGAACACATCCGAGAGCGATAACAGCCTCGGGCATGATGGGCTGAGTAAGCGGAATGCCTGCGATAGCGAACGCAGTAGCATACATGGGGTGAGCGTGAACCACCGAGTTTACGTCCGGACGGTTCTTGTACACGCGCATGTGCATCTTTATCTCGGAAGAGGGACGGAAGCCGGGGTTAGCCTGAATAACCTTACCGTCCTTGTCTACCTTACAGATGTACTCGGGAGTCATGAAGCCCTTGCTGACACCTGTAGGTGTGCAAAGCCACTCATGATCGTTAAGCTTGACCGAGATGTTGCCGTCATTAGAAGCAACCATTCCCTGATCGTAGATGCGCTTACCGATGTCACAAATTTGTTTTTTGATTTCATACTCTGATACCATTGCTTTTTTACTCCTTTATAATAGAATATTTTTGGTTAGTGTATCTTACATGACAAATAATAACACAAACTCCAACAAAAGTCAACACAAAATCTGCAAAAACACAGATTTTTTTCGTTTTTTTCTTTGGTTTCTCGTGTTTTTTCTGTCATTTAAGCAAATTAAAGCGTGATTTTCACAAAATCACATATCAAAAACCTTGGTTTTGTAATATTTCTTGGGATCAAAATCCGAAAGAAATGCTTTCAGTTCCTCTATTCCCTCGCCTGTAAGGGAACTTACGCGGAATATTTTTTTGCATCCTGCAAGCCTCAGCCAACCCTCAGCCCGCTCGGCATTTGCGTTTTTACGGTCTATATTGGTAACTATTCCGATGACCGGTCGGTTTGCCATCGAGGTGATGTTGGGACTGTACAGCGAATACGGCTCGGTAGCCGAGAGCAAAAGACCCACTATATCGCTTTCATAAGAATAAAGCGCAAGCGCCCCGCCGAAATTACGGGTCTGTATGTATTCGCCGGGGGTGTCTATCATGAATTTTCCGCGTTCAACGCTTTGAGTTTTATTATAATGTATATTCTCACCGTTAAGCGCTTGGGTAAGACTTGTCTTTCCGCATTCCGAGCGCCCGATAAATATTACCTTATTCATCAGGTCTTGGTTATGGGGCAGACCGTAAAGCCCAAGGTCTCGCGAGCATAATCGGTCACCGCCGTTACAGCCTCACTGACCTGTGATACGCTTCCCGTGACGATAAGCGTTCCGCTGAAGCGGTCAACAAACCCAAGCTCTGCGCCCGATGCCTTTGTAGCTATATCTCCTGCGATAATAGCCGTTTCGGCAGGACTCAAGGTGATTATACCTATTGCCGAGGTCTTGTAATCCCCTGCAGGATCAAGTCCCAACTTGGTATAAAGCACAGGATCGGGATTTGCGATAACATGAGCCAGTGTTATCTGCTTACCGGGAACAAGCTCCTGAATTATACGTGCCTTTCCCTCGTTTTTAAGTACATCAAAAATATCGCTCATCTCTATCCTCCTATCTTTGCCTTTAAGCCGTAATTTTGCGCCACTGCCAACAACTGCTGCATCTTTTCATCAGCAGGCGGCTCAATATGCGCCATGGTATACTCGCGTCCGAGTCCCTTATACTTATCCATTCCCAAGCGATGATACGGCAACAGATGAAGCTCGCCGCCCGGCATCATATCGACAACAAACCGCGCTATCATACCTATCTCCTCGGGAGTGTCATTAAACGATGGGATCACAGGAACCCTTATTATCAGATGCTTCGCTTCTTTTGCGAGAAGCTTTGCATTTTCGAGTATCATAGCATTATCGCGACCCGTAAATTCCTTATGCTTTATGCTGTCGATATGCTTGATATCCATAAGAAAATGGTCAAGGTGCGGCAGTAATAATCTTACTGTTTCCATCGGGGCGCACGCGGTAGACTCAATTGCGGTATTAAAGCCGTATTCCTTTGCCGCACGAAGCAACGCCGCCGCAAATTCAGGCTGACAAAGGCACTCGCCGCCCGAAAGCGTAAGTCCGCCGCCCGAAATACGGTAATAAACGCTGTCCTTCAGCACCTCGTCCATCACCTGACGCACCGTAACATCGCGGCCGACCGTCTTGATTTTTCCGGCAGTCTCCATTTGCTCGATCTTGTAGTTCTGCGACTCGGGGTTACAGCACCATCTGCACCGCAACACACAGCCCTTTAAAAAGACTATCGTCCGAACACCGGGACCGTCATGAATGGAGAATTTCTGTATATCGAATATTCTGCCTTGTGTATTCAAATAATCCTGCATTGTATTATTCCTTAAAATCCGCCCTGCTCGGTACGGTTGATGATATCATCCTGCAAGGAGCGGGAAAGGGTCGTAAACAAAGCACTGTAGCCCGCAACACGCACTACCAAGGAGCGGTATTTATCGGGATTCTTCTGCGCTTCAAGCAAGGTCTCGCGGCTGACGACATTAAATTGCATGTGCATACCCTTTTGAGCAAAGTATCCGCGGATAAGAGCCACAAAGCCCTCAAGACCGCTCTTGCCCTTAAGTGCGCTCGGATGGAACTTCATGTTAAACAGCGTTCCGTTGGATGCAATAAAGTGGTCAAGACGCGCTACCGAGTTACACGAAGCGGTAGGTCCGTTAACATCACGTCCTGCCGCAGGCGAAACACCGTCAGCAACAGGTGTGCCTGCAAGTCTGCCGTCAGGTGTTGCACCTGTTTGTGCTCCGAGAGGAACATTTGCAGATACAGGATAAAGTCCCGCCTGATACATACCGCCGCGCGGATTTGAGTAGCGCTCAAGCGGCTTTGTATATGTATAAGCAACATCACGCGCAAACATATCGACCTCAAGGTCATCATTTCCGAATTTCGGAAGCTCATCTATATCAGCGCGAAGCTTATCGTAAAATGCTTTCTTCTCGGGGGCAGTAACATTATCGCGGACCTGTGTATAAATTCCCGCAATATCCTTTTCATTTATCTTGCGTCCGCTCTCAACAAGCTTTTTGACTATAAGCGTTGTCATCTGCTCGCTTGCAAGCGGCGGCATAGGCTCACCGTAATTATTGCGAAGCGCATCAGCAAATTCATCTATAGTATAGCGTCTCTGCTTATACACAAGCTCACGCACCGCATAAAGCGCATCAGCCATATTAGCAATACCAAAGCCCTGCGGACCTGTAAAGTTATATATCGCTCCGCCCTCTTGCACCGACTTTCCTCTGCCGATACAATCCTCTATCATCGAGGAGAGGAAGGGCAACGGACAGCGCTCGGCATGAGCACAGTCGATACTGTTGTCGGCATTGACAAGCAGCTCGATCATATATTCCATCTGCGCTTTATACGCATCATAGAATTTTTCAAAGGTATCAAACGAGGATATCTCGCCTGTCTTGGGACCTATCTGCACTCCGTTATCCATACCGTTTGAGAAAACAAGCTCAAGCGGACGGCACATATTAAAGAATGCCGCATCATGCCAGCCTTCGGTCTTACCCGATTTCTGCGGCTCTACGCAACCTATAATATTATAATCACGCGCATCCTCTAAAGTAAGTCCGCGGCTGACAAGCGCCGGAATGATGACCTCGTCATTATAATAAGCAGGAAGACCTATTCCCGTTCTTGTAAGCTCGGCGGCGCGAAGCATAAATTCATGCGGAGTACCGTTCCATACTCTGACCGAAAGTGACGGCATCGGAAGCATTACATGCATCGAAGCACTTATGCACATAAAGGAAAGATCGTTTGTAACATCTATTCCCTCGGAATTCTGACCGCCTGCGATAAGATTCTGGAAAAGACTGTAGCCTGCAAAGCCCTCGGCAGAAGCCGCATCACGCACCTTATTAAGGTCATTGAGCTTTACCCAGATACAGTCGATCAGCTCCTGCGCGAATTCGCGGGTAAGCTTTCCGCTTTCGATATCCTTTTTATAATAAGGATACATATATTGATCGAAACGACCGGGAGAAATGGAATGTCCGCTCGATTCGGTCTGCAAAAGCATCTGAACAAACCAGAAGGATTGGCAAGCCTCATAGAAAGAGGATGCGCCCTTTCTCGGAACATTTGCACAGTTGCTTGCGATAAGCGCAAGCTCCATTTTGCGGGCAGGATCGGTCTCGGTCTTTGCCTGCTCAAGTGCCAATAAAGCATATCGCTCGGCATATTCACAAGCGGCGTTAAGTGACTTTATAACCGCGCGCAGGAAGGTGGTTCTGCGAGCGTAATCGCCGTCACCCTCGCGGCACTGCTCCAAAGCCTTTTCAGCCTTTTTGATTATTCCCTCAAAGCCGATAGCCAGAACCTCGCCGTAATCGACCGTAACATGGCCTACTCCGTTATAGAAATAGTTTCCGGGAGTAAATATGTTATGCTCCATTGCAAGCTTGGTGTTATCGCTCATGTATTCGAGAGCAAGCTCACTTGTAGTCTTGCCCTTCCAATACTTATACGCTTCATGGAGACGAGACTTTGTCTCTTCCGAAATATAGAAAGGATCAGCCGAGCGGGTCTCTACCGTATCAAATTCAGCCTCGAGCCATTCAAAGGAATACTCGGGGAAAACCTGACAGGAGCGCGGATGAATAGTATTGCTTCCTACTATAAGCTCCAACGGACGGATGGTTATAGGAAGATTTCTTGCAATATGCTCAAACGCCTCTGCTCGGCGGGTAATTATCGGCTTACCCTCACTTTGCATATAGCTTTCGGTTATCAGAACCGCTCTGTCAGCCTCTATTTCAGGCATCTTTTCATATAAATGCTCTATAAGTTTAGGTATTCTCGGGCTTTTAGCCACCTCTTGACTGTAAAACTCTGCCATGAGATCAAACCTCCTAATGCTATTAAACCAATGTTATTTTAATACAAAAACAACGGTTTGTCAATAGCAAAACCACAAAAAACAAAAAAAACACGCTCAAAAACAACATTTTTAAGGTTTGTTTGGTCTTGTTTTGCCGTTTTTGCCGTTCTTTTACGCGGTCAAACAATTAGCACTCTGCATCC
>JAFPCJ010000143.1 GCA_017423885.1 Clostridia bacterium
CGACCTCAACCTGAAGGGAGTGCTTTTGCCGAGTCAGGTATTTATGCCCGATATGCTCGGTCGCAAGGGATGCTGTGTGCTCAACGTTTCATCCATGAACGCATACCGTCCGCTCACCAAAATACCTGCATACTCCGCCGCAAAGGCTGCCGTCACCAACTTCACCTCATGGCTTGCAGTACACTTTGCCAAAGAGGGTATCCGCGTTAACGCCATTGCCCCCGGCTTCTTTGTAACCAATCAGAACAGAGCGCTTTTATTCGATGCCGAAGGCAACCCCACTGCCCGCACAGAGAAGATTCTCCGCTCTACTCCCATGGGACGCTTCGGAGAATCCGAAGAGTTGCTTGGAACACTCGAGTGGTTGCTTGATGAAGGTAAATCCGGATTCGTTACAGGAATAACCGTTCCTGTAGATGGCGGTTTCTCCGCATATTCGGGGGTATAAGCATGGAATTTATGGGTGAAAACTTCTTACTCACCAACGATACCGCTGTCAGACTTTATCATGAGCACGCAAAAAAAATGCCTATAATCGACTATCATTGTCATATAAATCCACGCGAGATAGCCGAGGACCGCATTTTTGAAAATATTACACAGGTCTGGCTTGGCGGCGATCATTACAAATGGCGCATGATACGCTCAAACGGTGTCTCTGAAAATGAGATCACGGGAGATGCTGAAGACCGCATTAAATTTCAGCGCTTTGCCGAAGCGCTTCCGCGCGCAATCGGCAATCCGATGTATCATTGGACTCACCTTGAGCTTAAGCGTTATTTTGGTTATAACGGTGCTTTAAACGGCGATAACGCCGAAGAGATATGGAATTTATGTAACGAAAAGCTTAAAGAAAAGGAAATGTCAGCTTGCGGACTTATTAACCGCTCAAATGTTGCCATGATCGGCACTACCGATGATCCCATAGATTCTCTCGAGTGGCACAAGGCAATAGCTGAAAGCGGTAAAATCAAGACCCGCGTTCTCCCCTCTTTCCGTCCCGATAAGGCGGTAAACATTGACAAGAACGGTTTTGTTGAGTATATTGCGCTTTTAGGTCAGGCGGCACAGCTTGAAATAAAGACCGCCGCTGATGTAAAGACAGCACTTACAAAACGTCTTGAGTTCTTCTGTGAGCTTGGCTGTAAAGCATCCGACCACGGACTTGACTATATCTGCTGTACATTGGCGGATGAAGCGGAGGTTGAGAGGATCTTTGCAAAGGCTATGCGCGGTGAATGCATAAGTGAGATCGAAGCAGAAGCTTACAAAACCGCAATTTTGCTCCATCTCGGTCGCGAATACAGCCGTCTCGGAGTTGTAATGCAGCTTCACTACGGACCACAGCGCAACACAAACACCGCCATGTTCCGCCGTCTCGGTCCCGATACAGGTTTTGACTGCATTGCCACCCGTGAGTGCTCCCATGCGCTTGCCGAGCTGCTTGATGCACTTAATATCGACGGCAAGCTTCCAAAAACTGTCATCTACTCGCTCAATCCTCATGATAACGAGATGATCGATACTATCATCGGCGCATTCCAGAGTGATGAGATAGCAGGAAAGATACAGCACGGCTCCGCATGGTGGTTTTCCGATACCAAGAGCGGCATGGAAGCACAGCTTCGTTCCCTCGCCAATCTTTCGGTTTTGGGCAACTTCATCGGAATGCTGACCGACTCGCGCAGCTTCCTTTCCTACACAAGACATGAATATTTCCGCCGAATTCTCTGCAATATTATAGGAGAATGGGTGGAAAACGGCGAATATCCCGCCGATATGAAGACCTTGGGCGGTCTTGTAGAGGATATCTGCTACAATAACGCCGCAAAATATTTCGGTCTGTAAAAAAATTAAAAGAGAGGCTGTCTCACTAACAAAAGTGAGGCAGCCTCCTTGCTGTATAAGTAATTTAAGTCAACTGTGTTTTTTCATGGTAAAGATCGGAATATCTTCCGCCGAGGGCAAGAAGCTCCTCATGTGTTCCGCGCTCTATTATTCTGCCGTTTTCAAGCACCATAATAGCGTTTGACTTGCGAACGGTAGAAAGTCGGTGAGCAATAACAAAGGTAGTACGGTTTTCCATAAGCGCATCCATTCCCTCCTCGATATGCCGTTCAGTGCGGGTATCTACCGAGCTTGTAGCCTCGTCAAGAATAAGTATGGGCGCACGGGAGATCGCGGCACGTGCAATGTTAAGTAACTGACGCTGTCCCTGCGAAAGATTGGCGCCGTCATTCTCAAGCATGGTGTCATAACCGTTTTCAAGCCTTATTATAAAGGAATGTGCCGATGCTACCCTTGCCGCCGCTTCAACCTCTTCATCGGTGGCATCAAGCCTACCGTAGCGGATATTCTCACGAACGGTACCCGTAAACAAATGAGTGTCCTGCAAAACCATAGCGATATTCGAACGCAAAAATGCGCGGTCTATTTTTTCTATCGGAACGCCGTCTACGGTAATGCTTCCGCTTTCGATATCATAAAAACGCGAAAGCAGATTGGTGACCGTTGTCTTTCCTGCTCCTGTCGACCCTACAAAGGCTATCTTCTGTCCCTTACGCGCATAAAGCGAAATATCATGCAAAACCGTAACTCCCTTTTCATAGCCGAAATTCACATTACGAAGCTCTACATTCCCCTCTATCCGCTCGAGCGTTACAGTTTCCTTTCCGTTATCCTCGGGTGCGGTATCCAAAACCTCAAAAACTCGCTCTGCACCGGCAAGTGCCGAAAATACGGTATTCATCTGCATTGATATCTCGTTTATCGGACGGTTAAAATGGCGCGTGAAGTTAAGCGTAATGGTAAGACCGCCGATGTCAAAGCCGCGAAGCACCACAAGCAGTCCGCCAACGCACGCAGTAATACCGTACACAATATTACAAAGCTGATGGGTAACAGGCCCCATTATGCCTGCTTTAAACTGCGCGCTTATCTGCGTTTCGCAAAGCCGTTCATTTAAAAAGGCAAATTCCTCAACCGATATTTTTTCATGATTAAATATCTTTACTACCTTTTGTCCTGTAATGGTTTCCTCGGCAAAGCCGTTGAGCATTCCGAGATTTTTTTGCTGTGCCGAATATGCGGCACGGCTCTTTTTGATTATCTGCTTGCTGACCCATATCATCAAAGGGGTAAGCACAATGGTTATACTGCCGAGCAAAGCGTTGGTATAAAGCATCAGTATTACTGTTCCTACAACGGTTATAGCACCCGATACTATCTGCACAAGCGTTGTATTGAGCATTTCACCTACAGTATCAACGTCATTCGTAAAACGGCTCATTATATCGCCTGCAGGATTTTTATCAAAATAGCTTATAGGCAAGGTCTGTAGCTTATTGTAAAGCTCCTCACGCATATTACGCAGAGTTCTTTGGGAGACGGTAAGCATAATTCTTTGCTGAAGCCATTGAGTAAGCACCGAAACACCGTAGATGACCGCAAGGAACAAAAGCCCTCCTGCAAGACCCGAAACTCGCGCAGATATATCGGGATTATCGGCATCAAAATATATGAATTTATTCATTATCGGACGAAGCAGATACGCCGCAACCAACGAAGTAACGGTATTGGTAAGAGCGCAAACTATCGCCGTAATAAACAGAAACCTTTCATGTGAAAGATACTTCAAAAGGCGCACTATAGCCCTTTTCATATCCTTGGGCTTACCCTTTGCCGCCATAGCGGTATTTCTGCCGCCGCGTCCCATTATATCCATGCTCTTTTTATTTTCTCCCGAAGCGGTAGCCGAGCTGTATTTTTTCACAAGGCGGTCAAAACGTGTCTCATTCATATTGCCGCCTCCTTGTCATTCTGCGACCAATATATCTCACCGTAAGCCTCACACTCATTTAAAAGCTGGTCATGAGTCCCAAAGCCTACAATGTGACCGTGGTCAAGAACGATTATTTTATCTGCATCCTTGACAGAGCTTATGCGTTGAGCAATAACAAGCTTAGTGACCCCCGAAAGCTCCTCGCGAAGCGCCCTTCTGATGGATGCATCGGTAGCAGTATCGACCGCGCTTGTAGAGTCGTCAAGAATTAGTATTTTAGGCTCTTTGAGCAGGGCGCGCGCAATACAAAGGCGCTGTCTTTGACCGCCCGAAAGATTAGTACCACCCGAAGTAAGCTCGGTCTCATAGCCATCGGGGAAAGCCGACACAAAGCCGTCCGCGCAGGCTATTCTTGCAGCGTTGCGAATAGCCGATTCGTCCGCCGATTCATTACCCCAACGCAGATTTTCCGCAATAGTACCCGAAAACATCGTATTCTTCTGCAAAACCATCGCAATGCTTTCGCGCAGTTCATATAACCCAAGCGTGCGCACGTCAGCGCCATCTACCAGCACAGTTCCCTCGTCCGCATCGTAAAGTCTTGGTATCAGCGATACAAGACTTGTCTTGCCGCTCCCCGTAGACCCGATAATACCGATAAATTCACCCGAATTTATCTTGATATTTATTCCGTCAAGCACCTTTTCCTTGTTATGCTTGAAATAGCGGAAGCTGACATTACGAAACTCAATATCTCCTCGGGTTATGGTCTTTTTCTTATCGGTAACACCGCTATCATCGAGCGTCACTTTTGCATCAAGCACCTCTGAAATGCGACGGTCGGACGCGGCGGCACGCGAGCTCTGCAAAACGATATTTGCAAGGAAGTTAAGAGCGGTCAGCACTTGAGAAAGGTAGGTTATAAAAGCGGTAAGAGTACCAAGCTCCATATCGCCTATCATTATCTGCTTTCCTGCCACCCAGACTACGAGCAATGTTGTGACATTTACCGCCAAAGCCGATACAGGTTGCATAAGCAACATCATTTTAAGCGCGGCGGTGCTTTTTTCGGCAAGCATATCATTGATTGCGCCAAATTTCCGCTTTTCATAATCCTCACGCACAAAGGATTTTATGACCCTTTCATTCGTGACCGTCTCGCGCACATCGGTATTAAGCTCGTCCAACTGCTTTTGCATGCGGGTATATCTTGGTGAAGCCACAATAATTATTACTGCGATTATCGCACCAAGCACGGGAATGACCACAAGTATTATCTTGGCAAGCGAGGGATTAAGCAAAAACGACATCACCATTGCTCCGATAAGCATAACAGGTGAACGGAACATTCCGCGCAAAAGGGTCTGCGCGAAATTTTGTATCTGCGTTATATCATTTGTAATTCTGGTTATCAGAGAGCCTGTTGTAAATTCATCAATATTGGTAAAAGAAAAGCTTTGTATTTTTGAAAAAACATCGCCTCTCACCCCTGCGGCAAGCCGAGCCGAGCCTCTTACTGCAAAGTTTGCTCCCAAAACACCGAAAAGCATCATGAGTGCGGCAATTATAAGCATATATAGACCGTTTTTCAGTATGTAGCCTATATCACCGTTTGCGGCACCCTTATTTATTATGTCCGCACTTACATACGGCAGAATAAACTCTCCTGCCGCTTCAAGCACCATAAAAAACGGTCCTAAAATAAAGCTGTACCAATATTTTTTTACGTATGGTAGGTATTTTTTCACTTTTTACACCAGTCTTTAATCATTTCGCGGCATGAGCGTGACATTTCCTCGCTGAACTCGCAATTCCATTTCCTTTTACAA
>JAFPCJ010000144.1 GCA_017423885.1 Clostridia bacterium
AATGCACCCGATATAGGCAACAAATTCAGAATCAGTGCCGCGATACAGCAGATAATTGCCGCCGTAACCGCATAAGAAATCAAAACATTTGAAAGAACGGAAACTACCGATACTTCTTCAAAATGATATACTATCACAGGCAAGGTAAACACCGTTGCCGAGACCGAAACTATTGCCAAGGATAAAATATCTATAAGCCACCTTATTTTATAAGACATCCGATATTTAATTTCATTGATCACAAGCGGCGCCATTACAAGAATTCCAAAAGTGGCAAGCGAAGAAAGCTGAAAAGATACGCTGAAAGCCGCAAAGGGCGAGCGAATAAGTATTATAACTGCCGCAAGTCCAAGGTTATTAAGCGAATCGCTTTCTCTTGAGACGGCAGGAGCCAACGACATTATAACAAAGGTAAGTCCTGCCCGAATTACCGATACCGTAAATCCGCAGACCGCCGAAATAAAGAAAACGCAAAGCAAGGAGATGATCAATCTTGTATACTTATTGCGCTTTATTCTGTCAGTCACAAAGAATACAGCCGCCATTATTATCGAAAGATGCATTCCCGATACTACCATCATGTGGCTTACTCCCGCGCGGCGCACATTGTCCGAGAAAAACATATCAAAATATCGCTTTTCGCCTACCGTTAGGGCATTAAGCGTAGCGGCGGCATCTCTGTCAACATGAGAATACAGCGTTTTCTTTACATATCGGCGCACACTCGAAACCGCCGACAGCAATATATCCGAGCCGATGCATTGCGCCTTCCCTACCATTGTTGCAGTAATAAATATATTTTCAGAATAAAAATATGCCTTGTTTTCTTCTATAGTGTTAAGGGTCACTACCGCAGAATATATCTTGCCCGCAGTAAGGGTAATATCCTTTGGAAAATAAAGCATTACCTCGCTGTTTTTATTGAGCAGTTTACCCTTTGAGTAGACCTTTACCGAATAGCCGAAATCGTTTTCATAAGGCTCCTCGCTCACCGCGAATTTAAGCAGTTTTTTACTACCGTTTAAATCGGAATATTCATGTACTTCAGCAACAGACAAGGCTGTAGTTATAAGCATTACGCATACCAGCAGAATGGGAATTAGCGTTCTCGGCGCTTTAAAAGCGATGAAAACAACCACAGGCAGCAATATTCCCATCAAAATCAATGCCACTATGCCGAAATAAAAGGCGCACACAGATACCGCAATGCACGCCACAGCGCACAAGGGCATCGGACGCAAGATAAGCTTTGGATGTTTTATTTTACTTTTAACGGTGCTCAATCCTTTTTGGCTTTTTAAAAGGCGGAAGCTGTGCAATGACTATTGCCGCAAAAACAAGTGCGCAGCCGATAAATTCATTGGCAGACAGCAAATTGCCTGATATCAGCCATCCGCCGAGTGCCGCAAAAACACTTTCAAGACTCATTGAAAGCGAGGCTACCGCAGGGCGGGCAAAGCGCTGACCGATTATCTGCAGAGTATACGCTATTCCGCTCGACATTATTCCGAGATAGAGTATCTGAAATGATGCCGCAAAAACATTTTCGAGGTCAATTTTTGAAAGCTCAAAGATAAGCGAAAGCACTCCCGAAATCGTTCCGCAAAAGACAAACTGGAGCATAGAAAGACGTATTCCGCCCACCGCTTCAACAAAGCTATCGACAGAAAGGATATGGAAGCTGAAGGAAATGGCGCAGAAGAATACAAGTACATCTCCGAAATATACTCCGTCTATACCGTTTGCAAAGCAAAGCAACCAAAAACCGATAAGTGCCACTCCTACCGCCAGCCATACCGTGATAGGAGTTTTTTTCTTTAAGAATACAGAAAAAATGGGTACAAGTATCACATACAGAGCAGTTATAAAGCCTGCATGTGCTTCCACAGCGGCATCCTCGGGGTAGAACGCAATTCCGAACTGCTGAAAATTTGCCGATATTGCAAGCATTATACCGCAGATAAGTCCGCCCTTCAGCACGGTTTTCCGCTCGGGCGCCGTCTTTGGAATTACAGGGATACTTTTGCCGCGGTTTTTGATAAGTAAAACAAAAAAGAGAAATATCGCGCTAATATATGAACGCAGGCAATTCATTAAAAAAGGCGGTACGAGGTCTGCCGCATCACTCTGGGCAACAAAGGCAAGTCCCCAGATAAGCGCGGCAAGACACAAAATCAAGCTTCCCTTAAGATTATCGTTCTTCATTTGCAGTCTTGTCCTTTCGCATGGTCAGAGATATTCTTTTCTTTGCAACATCCACTCCGAGTACCCAAACAGTCACGATGTCACCCACCTTAAGCACCTCGCTCGGATGCTTTATAAAACGGTTGGTTATATGCGAAATATGTACAAGTCCGTCCTGATGCACTCCGACATCCACAAACGCACCGAAATCAATAACGTTGCGAACCGTTCCGGTAAGCTCCATGCCCGCCTTCAGGTCTTCCATCGAAAGAATATCCGTGCGAAGCATTGGAGCGGGAAGCTCGTCGCGCGGGTCGCGTCCCGGCTTTTCAAGCTCATTTACCATATCACGCAGAGTAGGTACGCCTATTCCAAGCTCCTCGGCAGTTTTATCAAGCCCTCTTTCCTCTACCCTTGCGGCTATAACCGACGCCGAGCCTTTACCTATATCCTTTTCCGAAAGCTCACAAAGGCTCAAAAGCTGTTCTGCCGCCTTATAGCTTTCGGGATGAACGGCGGTATTATCAAGCGGATTTTTTCCGTCTGCAATACGCAAAAAGCCTGCACACTGCTCAAAAGCCTTGGGTCCGAGCTTTGGCACCTTTTTAAGCTGTGCGCGCGAAGTAAATTCGCCGTTCTCCTCCCTATAGGTAACTATATTCTTCGCAACCGAAGCATTAAGTCCCGCAACTCTTGTAAGCAACGGTGCCGAAGCGGTATTAAGGTCTACTCCCACCGCATTAACGCAGTTTTCAACAACACCGTCCAACGCGGCATTAAGCTGATTTTGCGGCATATCATGCTGATACTGACCTACTCCTACCGCCTTTGGATCTATCTTTACAAGCTCTGCCAAGGGATCCTGCAAACGGCGGGCAATAGATACCGCACTTCGAAGCGAAACATCATAATCGGGGAATTCCTCGGCGGCAAGCTTTGAAGCCGAATAAACGCTCGCGCCTGCCTCACTTACTACCATATACGCAAGACCGTCATCAAGCTCCTTTATAACGTCGGCGGCAAATACCTCGGTCTCATGGCTTGCCGTTCCGTTTCCGATGGCAAATATTCTTACCTTATGCTTTTTAACGAGTCCCTTTATTATCTGCTTTGCTTCTTCGATCTTTTTATGAGGCGGAACAGGATAAATAACGCCTGTATCAAGCACCTTGCCCGTACCGTCTACCACAGCCACCTTACAGCCTGTTCTGTAGCCGGGGTCAAGGCCGAGCGTTACCTGACCCTTTACGGGCGGTTGCATTAAAAGCTGCTTTAGATTAGAAGAAAATACCTTTATTGCAGAATCGCTTGCCTTTTCGGTAAGCGCGCTTCTTATCTCACGCTCAATCGAGGGGAAAATGAGTCTCGAATAGGCATCCTCTGCGGCGGCTCTTACCGTTTCGGTGCAGGGAGAGCCTTCTTTTATATGTGTTTTGCCTATGATGAACATTGCTTTTGCGCGGTCAAACTCTACCGCAACCTTTAAAAATTCTTCCTTTTCTCCGCGGTTGATAGCAAGTATGCGGTGACCGGGGATCTTTGAAAGCGGCTCGGAATAATCGCGGTACATATCATATACGTCAAGCTCATCGGCGGCGCCCTTTACGGTAAGCACACCGTGCACCATGCAAACAAAGCGCATACGCTTTCTTACGTCTGCATCATCCGATATCATTTCGGCAATAATATCCATAGCGCCCTGCAAAGCATCCTCTGCCGTTTCAACGCCAAGCTCGGCATTGATAAAATCGGCGGCAAGACTCTCAGGAGCGGCGCTGTCAGGCGACTGTGCATAAATCAGCTCTGCCAAGGGGGCAAGTCCCTTTTCCTTTGCGACCGACGCGCGCGTTTTACGCTTTTTCTTAAAGGGACGGTGAATATCGTCAAGCTCGGTAAGCGTTGCGGCGGCATCCAGCGCGGCATTAAGCTCATCGGTAAGCGCACCTGCTTCCTCTATTGCGGCGCGTATCTTCTCGCGTGTTTCATCGAGATTACGCAGATAGCCGAGTCTGTCCGAAAGCTCGCGAAGCACCTGATCGTCAAGCGAGCCGGTAGCCTCCTTGCGGTAACGCGCGATAAAAGGTACGGTATTTCCGCCGTCCAACAGCTCGACCGTATGCTCCACCTGCCAGGGTTTTAACTTAAATTCTTCTGAAAGAGTTTGTAAAATATCCATCATTTTGCTCCGTTTTTATGTTTTCTATATATTATAACATAAATAACATACTTTGGCAAATAATATTATTTCTTAATATTGTAGGTTTGTCAATGATGTGTTACAAAATCAGAAAACTTCGCCGTTAGAGATAAAAGCCTTGATGTAATCAGCAGGAGATTTCCAGTTAAGTGGACGCATGGGAAAATTATTGTATCTTCTGTTGTGAACAGAAA
>JAFPCJ010000145.1 GCA_017423885.1 Clostridia bacterium
AACAGCTACACGTATTACGGCAACGATAATGACGAAGCCGATATATGGCATACAAGAATTATAGATGACTTTGCCGAAATGGTGCACGAGCTTGACGGTCAGGACGGTTGTCCTGTCAAATTTGTTCCCGGAATAAGCACTTTCGGCAGGCAGACATGGTGGTCAAACCACCGTTTTTCTACCGCCTTCGGAGCAAAAAAAGGCGCCATTCTTTCAGGAAATGACTCCCCCTCTCCCGGTACAGATACCGTAGGTGCCACCGCGATAATAAAATCACACTGTAAATGCGATCTTTCAAAGCAGACAACTGGTGCCGCGCTTGACTTAAAGCTTTACCCTGATACACTTTCGGGGGAAAACGGTCTTACTGCACTTATTTCTCTGCTTGAGGGCTTTATAAGTCTCGGCGGTTCATTTATGCAGATAGACGCATTTGACATCGAAGCGCTACGCGCCGCCCAAAAGGATCCGCAAAGCTATAAGACACTTTCGGTCAGAGTTTCGGGTTGGAATGCCCGCTTTGTAACACTTAGCGAAGAATGGCAAAATATGCTGATAGAGCGCAATGCACATGGGGTTTGATGTATACACTTTATCCCCCACACAAAGATCGCGGCTTTGGCCCCATGAATGCGATAGATTACGGCTTTAAAGCTCCTTTTGAGTATACTGCAGGAAGTCTCGAAAACCTATGCCGTTTTATCCAGATAGAGCACAAATCGACCGTTGAGCAGTTGGATGAGATAATGCAAAATCCGTATATTGACGGTTATATTTTCGGTCCCAACGATCTTTCGGGCTCTTATGATATGCTCGGAGAATATCTCTCCCCCGAGATCACCGAGGTAATGAAGAATGCAATCAAAAAGCTTCATTCAGCCGATAAATACGTTGGAATCGCATCGGGCGGCTATTCAAAGGAAATATTAGAGCATTGGTGTGAATTTGAACCTGATATGCTTTCTGCCGGTGCTGATTTTGATTTTCTTCGCGATGGCGCTTTTAACAATCGAATACAGCTTGAAAAGCTTTTAAAATGATGAAAAACAGGAGTCCTTTTTGGGGACTCCTGTTTTTCGGTGTATTCAAAATTTAGTTTTATTCATCTGAAGAGCCGCAACAACCGCAAGAGTGAGCGCATTTGCTGCATGATGCTCCATCGGGACATCCGATGCATTTTTTGCCGCTCTTTTTAGCACGGTATATATAAAATGCGGCAAGTCCGATTATTACGACCAATACAGCTATTATAATGAAATTTTCCATTATTACGACTCCTTTTATATTTTTTATTTTGCTTTAAGGGCATACTCTGCTTTAAGCTTTTTATCGGAATTAATGCAAAGCGCAACCAAGATCACAACAAACGCCGCAACAGCTATGGCTCCACCGATGGCGGCACCGATATTAAGTGTTGCAGGGGCAGTAAAGAGAGTGCCTATAGTATAAACCAAGTATGCAACGGTATAACCGACTCCAAGCTGAAGACCGATACCTGCCCACAACCACTTTCCGCTCTTCATTTCGGCATTCATAGCGCCGATAGCGGCAAAGCATGGGGGAGTAAAAAGATTGAACATAAGGTATGCAAGAGCGGCAACAGCGGTTAAAGCAGTTGTTTCTCCCGAAGACGATATACCTGTTATGTCATTTCTTGAAAAATCAGATACCGCATAGCATACCGCAAG
>JAFPCJ010000011.1 GCA_017423885.1 Clostridia bacterium
ACCGTTGAAGAGGGAAGCGTTGTGGAAAACTGTATTTTAATGCAGGATACAAGTGTGGCTTCCGGTTGTAAGCTTAAATACGTGCTCGCGGATAAGCGTGTGGTAATCGGAGAGAACGCGGAAGTTTCAGGCGAGGAAAAAGCCTATAAATTCCTTGAAAAAGAAACCGTTATTTAACCCCCTGTGGAGAGGATGAAGAAAAATGAAAGTATTATTTGCAGCAAGTGAAGCGTATCCATTCGCAATGTCAGGCGGACTTGCCGATGTTGCGGGAGCACTTCCCAAAGCACTCCGTAAAAGACTTATCGGTTGCCGCGTGGTACTCCCCTTGTACGAGAGCGTACCCCAAGAGCTTCGCGAGAAGATGCAGTTTGTAAAGGGTATCACCGTACCTGTCGCATGGCGCAGACAGTATTGCGGTATCTTTGAAGCACATGTTGACGGAGTTATATATTATCTGCTTGATAATCAGTATTACTTCAAGCGCGATACACTTTATGGTCATTATGATGATGCAGAGCGCTTTGCTTTCTTTGCAAGGGCAGTAGTCGAAATGATTGAGCATATCGACTTTGTCCCCGATGTTATTCATTGCAACGATTGGCAAACCGCCTTAATTCCTACATATCTGCATTGTTTTAAGGGGGATAACCCACTTTATAAAAATATCAAAACGGTATTTACTATTCATAATATTCAGTATCAGGGTAAATTCGGTAAAGAGATTATCTGCGATATTTTAGGTACTCCGGCCGAGGTTGAAAATGTTATCGAATATGATAACGCCGTGAACTTCATGAAGGCGGGTATTGAGTCGGCAGATAAGGTTACCACCGTCAGCCCCACATATTCAAGAGAAATACTCGATCCGTGGTATTCTCATGGACTCGATAGTATCTTGGAAAACCGCAAATGGAAGCTTTCGGGTATTGTTAACGGAATTGATACAGATGTATATAACCCTGCCACCGATAAACTAATTTTCGCTAATTTTGATGCCGAAAATATGCAGGGCAAGGCAGAGAATAAACGCCTCTTGCAAGAGCGCTTGGGACTTCCTCAAAGAGCTGATGTGCCTCTTATCGGTATCGTTTCCCGCCTTGTTTCTCATAAGGGCTTCGACCTTGTAAAAGCAACTTTTGAGGAATTGCTTTCAGAGGATGTTCAGTTTGCGGTCTTGGGCAGCGGCGAGTGGGAGTATGAAACCTTCTTCCACGAGATGAGCGAAAAATATCCCGATAAGGTCGGTCTTAAACTCGGCTTTATTCCCGAACTCGCCCATAAAATCTATGCGGGCGCCGATATATTCTTAATGCCCTCAAAGAGTGAGCCATGCGGCTTGGCTCAAATGGTAGCTTTGCGCTACGGTACTATCCCGATAGTCAGAAAAACAGGCGGTCTTGCCGATACCATTACCGATAGCGGCGATGGAAAGGGCAACGGCTTTGTATTCGATAACTACAATGCTTACGATATGGCACACTCCATCAGAAGAGCTCTTGCAGGTTATGCAAACAAGAGCGGTTGGCAGACACTTGTAAACCGCGCAATAAACTGTGATAACAGTTGGGCGCGCTCTGCAGGAGAGTATATCAAGCTTTATAAAGAAATTATCAAAAAATAATACAAAATCCCCTCGGTTATTAGACCGAGGGGATTTTAATATTTTGCATC
>JAFPCJ010000146.1 GCA_017423885.1 Clostridia bacterium
AGGAATTGCGCCGTTTGCCGAAGCGACAATCGGCGGCATCCGTTTTCATGATTTTTCATTTATGATTCTTTTCCTTTCGGCAAGGCACCGTTAATCCTCGTGATACTCGAAGCCTTCGATTATCTTGGATATCTCTGCGCTTTTTGCAATAGAATCATCGGCAATAAAGCGTAATTCAGGTACCTTTCGTAATGAAAGAGAACTTCCGAGCTGACGGCGCAAGAAGCCTGCGGCACTCTTATTAAGTGCCTTTACCGAGCGCTCGGTCGCCTCATATCCTTCAAGGGCGCTGACGTAAACGGTGGCGTATGACATATCTCCCGAAACGTCTACCTTTACTATACTTAACATATCGCTTACCCTCGGATCCTTGACCGAGCGAAGCTGCTCGGACAAGGCAAATTTTATATCAGAGGATATGCGGTTTATTTTAAATCCTGCCATCAGTCTCTGTACTCCTCCATAATAAAGGCTTCGAATATGTCGCCTTCCTTGATGTCGGAGAATTTCTCAAGACCGATACCGCACTCATAACCCTGCGCTACTTCCTTAACGTCGTCCTTAAAGCGGCGCAAAGAAGCGATCTCATCCTCGCAGATGACTATACCGTCACGAACAAGACGGATCTTGCAGGCGCGGGTGACCTTACCGTTGGTGATATAGCAACCTGCGATCATGCCGACATTGGATATCTTATAGGTATTACGAACCTCGGCGGTACCGAGCATATTTTCACGGAATTTGGGAGCGAGCATACCCTTCATGGCGGCTTCTATCTCCTCAATGCAGTCATAGATGATGCGGTACATACGCATATCTACGCCCTCGCGCTCTGCGGCATCCTTTGCAACAGCATCGGGACGGACGTTAAAGCCTACGATTATAGCACCCGAAGCCTGAGCGAGAGTAACGTCAGACTCGTTTATAGCACCTACTGCGCCGTGGATAACGCTTACACGAACCTCGTCATTAGAAAGCTTTACAAGGCTTTCGCGAACAGCCTCAACGCTACCCTGAACGTCAGCCTTAACGATGATGTTAAGCTCCTTGAGATCTCCCTCGCCAAGCTGTGAGAACAGATTGTCAAGAGTGACCTGCTGACGCGCATTAAAGGCGGCATCCTTGATTTTTTGCTTACGCTGTTCAACAAGCTCACGGGCAAGTCTTTCATCCGAAACGGCATCGAAATCGTCACCTGCGGCAGGAGTTTCTGCAAGACCTGTTATCTCAACAGGAACGGACGGACCTGCCTGCTTTACTACCTTGCCGTTTTCATCCGACATAACACGTACACGGCCTACCGATGTACCTGCAACGATGATATCACCTGTGTTAAGAGTACCGTTCTGAACGAGCAGAGTAGCAACAGGACCGCGGCCCTTGTCAAGACGTGCTTCTATAACAACACCCTTTGCGCGGCGGTCGGGATTGGCTTTAAGCTCCATCATTTCCGCAACAAGGTTTATATTCTCAAGCAGATCGTCTATTCCCATGCCGGTCTTGGCGGATACGGGAACGCAGATAACGTCACCGCCCCATATCTCGGGAACAAGGGAGTGCTCGGTAAGCTGCTGCATGATGCGGTCAGGGTTAGCCTCGGGCTTATCCATCTTGTTTATCGCAACTATTATCTGAACCTTTGCGGCTTTAGCGTGGTTTATAGCCTCGATGGTCTGCGGCATGATACCG
>JAFPCJ010000012.1 GCA_017423885.1 Clostridia bacterium
CGCGTTATTGGCAAGATTATTGCCTATCAGTATAGCTCCGAGAGTGTTTTCATAGTCATCATTTATCCTAAGCGCCCAATTAAGTGCAAGACTCGGGCGCTCCTCGGCTCTTTTACGCAAGCGCATAGCATTCACGCTGGCAAAGGCGATCTCGGTAGCCGAAAAGAAAGCCGACACAAGCAGCAGAAGCGGTATCGAAAGGTAAAGCATAATATCACTCATCGCTCTCACCTCCGACAGCGTCATCCTCATCGTAGATCTCGCCTACAAGCTGCTCAAGAATATCCTCAATGGTAAGAATACCGAGGACGGTTCCCGAAGAATCCTTGACTATTGCAAGATTTCGGCGGTGATTGCTCATTTGAGTGAGCGCATCGTCAATCATAACATCGGCCTTGACAAAATACGGATAATCCATGACCGAGGCTAAAACAACGTGGCGGTTTTTTATGTACGCCTTCATAAAACGGCGGATATGCAGAATACCCTTAACGCTCATATCTCGACCTATAATAGGTATTCTCGAATGCTTGGCATTCTGTATGGTTTCCAATATCTGCGGAGTCTTCATGCTCGCATTAATTGTGAGCACCTCTTCCCAAGGCACCATGACCTCGGCGGCGGTTGCCGAAGAAAACTCAAGCGCAGATTTAACGAGCTTGCCCGTATCCTCATCGAAGCCATCCTCTTCGGATATGCTTTCAACTATATCATGCAACTCATCCTCGGTCATAGTGACCTCAGGCTCTGACCTTTGCTTGAAAGGCTTTGAGACTGCATGGGAAAGGGCAGTAAATAAAACGGATAACGGCTTTAACAGCTTCATTAAAAAGATAAGCGAAGCCGATACAGCCATTGCAAAGCGCTCATTGCACGAGCGGGCAAAGCATTTCGGCAGCATTTCACCGAAAATAAAGAGAATAACGGTTGTAACAACGGTAGCAACCGACACAGACTTGGTTCCCCAAATCTCTGTTGCAATAACCACCGAAAGTGTAGCACAACCTATATTCATTATATTATTGCCTATCAGCAGCACCGAGAGCGCTTCTTCGAAATTTTCAAGAATACGCAGCACTCTTGCCGCCGCACGGTTGCCCTTGTCGGCCTGACTCATCATGTGAATACGGTTGACCGAAGCAAAGGAAATTTCGGTTCCTGAAAAGTAAGCAGAGCCTACTATCAGCAAAAGATAAAGAATAATACTGCCTATCGGAATACTCCCCGGGTCGTCCATTACGGATACCATCTCCTAAAATCAAATTTAATATATATATTACACGATTAATACTGTTTTGTCAATCGTAAAAGGTCTTTTTTCATTATCTTTTCCGTTTTTTTAAAAAATATGTGATTTTCTTTCCAAGGCATACTTACAAAAACAATTTCGCCCTATTTATTTTTTGAAATAAGTGTGATATAATGTGCTTACAATAGAAAAATTATGTACTTGGAGGTTTTCGCATGACAAACAGAGAGCGTGCTATGAACATTCTTCATTTCAAGAGTGTTGACCGTATGCCCGCCGTTCATTTCGGTTATTGGGAAGAACTGCTCGAGGAATGGGTTGAGCAAGGACACATCCCAAAAGATATTCTTGAGGGCTATGCCGACGGTAATGAAAAGGACCGCGAGCTTGATAAGATAATAGGCTGGGATTTTAATTGGTATACCACCGTCAGGGGAGATAATTTCCTGCGTCCCGTATTTGAGCCTAAAACGCTTGAGGTTTTTCCCGATGGAACCAAGCGTGTTCAGAACACAATGGGTCTTATAGAGCGTGTAAAGCCGGGAGCCAACTCCATCCCTTCCGAGGATGACTACATATTAAAGGACAGAGCGGCTTTTGAGGAGTTTTATCTGCCTAAATTCCAATACACCCCCGAACGCATTGACCTCGAATATTTTAAAAACTTCAACGAGACAAGAGACAAGGATATCCCCATAGGTCTTCATCTTGGAAGCGTATTAGGCGATATTCGCAGTATGGTATCAGTAATGGGCATGAGTTATCTTATGTATGATGAGGACGAGGAGCTTTTTGCCGACATTATCGATGCTTATGCCGATATGCAGTACAAGTGTGCCGAGGCAGTGCTTGAGACAGGAGCGAAGTTTGATTTTGCCCATTATTGGGAGGATATCTGCTTTAAAAACGGTCCTCTGCTCTCTCCCGATATGTTTGAGGAGCTTTGCGCCAAGCATTATAAAAAACGTAACGACCTTTGCCATAAGTACGGTATTGATATCATATCGCTTGACTGTGACGGTGTTACCGACAAGCTTCTGCCTATATGGTTTGAAAACGGAGTAAACACCATGTTCCCCATTGAAATTGGTGTATGGGGAGATCAGTTCGAGCCTGCAAGAAATAAGTTCGGCAAAGGAATGCTTGGTGTAGGCGCTATGGACAAGACCGCGCTTCGCAAGGACAAGGCGGCAGTTGATGCCGAGATCGAGCGACTCAAAAGGCTTTCGGCAATGGGCGGCTTTATCCCCTGCCCCGATCACAGACTTATGCCCGGAAGCAAATTTGACCTTGTTAAGTATTACGCTGAAGAAATCAAAAAGATCAAGCTTTAAGGCTTAGTTTTTATGAAAGGTGGAGATCCCCATAAGTACACAAAGCAATATAAATAAGGATCTCATCCTTTTAAAAACATTAAAGCATGAGATCGTATTCGATCAGCAGACCGCTCTTTCACACATCAACACCAATGATCTTGTTGAGATAAGTGTTGTAACCGAGGGCAACGGCGTTCATTCGGTGCTTAATCAGACCGATGACTGTTCAAAGGGCGATATGTTTATTACGGGCAGCGGCGTACCGCACGGTTTTTTTGCAAAAGAAGAAAACGAATGTCCCGTTGTATGCAGTATAGCCTTTGATCCTGCCGTTATTTTTGACGGAGAATGGGCAGATCCTGAGCAACCGCATTTTTGCGGCGGAGTCTTTGTTGACAACGCACCTTTATCCTATGCCCTGCTGAATTCCAAGGCATTAAGCGAATTCTGCGATGCTTTCGACTTTATAAGCAAAGAGTACGAAAGTCAGAACGAAGAATGGCAGACCGCAGTAAAGGCACGGCTTAAGCTCCTGCTTATCTACGTCACTCGGTATATTAACATGGCGGACCGCGTAAGCGCACATCATCCAAAGGAATGGGCTACCGTTTCTGCCGCGATGCGCGCGGTGGTCGACCGCTGTAATGACGGCAATCTGACGCTCGAATCCATTGCGTCCGAGCTGTATGTCAGTCAATCACATTTAAGCCGAATGTTCCAAAAGGTAACAGGCGGTTCATTTTTGGATTATGTA
>JAFPCJ010000147.1 GCA_017423885.1 Clostridia bacterium
ATAATGGGGCGCGGTATCGGACAGTCAAGACAAAAATATCTTTGGGTACCCGAGCCGCATAATGACTTCATTTTTTCCATAGTTTGCGAAGAATTGGGACTTCTCGGCGCTCTTGCCATAATTGCGGTTTTCGTACTGCTTGTATGGCGCGGCTTCAATATAGCTATGCGCTCAAAGGATCGCTTCGGCTCATTGCTTGCCATCGGTCTTACCTTCCATGTGGGACTTCAGGCAATGCTTAATATATTTGTTGTTACAAACTTCCTGCCTAATACAGGTATAAGCCTGCCCTTTTTCAGCTACGGCGGTACCTCGCTTGTATTTCTGCTTGCGGAAATGGGAGTGGTGCTGTCGGTATCGCGCGGCGCAAGTCTTGAAAAGGGATAGCTTAATTTAAGAGAATGCGTTTTCATATAAGCCGCTTCAGAAAACGCAAAATTAATGTGCGGCAGAATGGAGAATATCATGCATATTTTATTTGCAGGCGGCGGTACCGCAGGACACATTAATCCTGCCTTGGCTATTGCAGGATATATAAAGGAACGCCACAAGGATGCGCGTATCAGCTACATCGGAACGGCGAAGAAATTAGAAGCCACCCTCGTTCCCCAAAAGGGCTACGAGTTTTATACCATTGATGTTGCAGGCTTTCAGCGTAAGCTTTCGCTTGAAAATATCGGAAAAAATATCTCTGCAGTGGGTAAAGCACTTCGTTCGTCACATGACGTAAAGAAGCTTTTGCGCGAATTAAAGCCTGATATAGTAGTGGGAACAGGCGGATATGTCAGCGGACCTGTCGTCCGAGAAGCGCAGAAATTGGGTATAAAGACCGCAATTCATGAGCAAAATGCTTTTCCGGGCGTCACAACAAAAATGCTTGCCCCCAATGCAGACAGAGTAATGCTCGCAATGCCCGAAGCGGAAAAATATTTAAAGCTTAAAAAGCGCCCCGATATAACGGGAAACCCTGTAAGAGGAGAGCTTCTTGCCGCTGATAAAGCTTCTGCACGCGCCGCTCTCGGCTTGGACGAGCGCCCGTTGTTGCTCTCCTTCGGTGGCTCACTTGGCGCAAAGCCGATAAATGATTCCGTTCAGGCACTTATCAGAAGCAATGAGGGACGCTATAATCATATTCATGCAACAGGAAAAGCAGGCTTTGAAGGAATGCTTTCGGCATTATCGGATATTAAGCTTCCCCAAAATATTGAGTTGCGTGAATATATTGATGACATGAATATCTGCATGGCGGCGGCTGACCTTGTTATATGCCGCGCAGGCGCTATTACATTAAGTGAGCTTCAGGTCTGCGGTAAGCCGTCTGTACTTATTCCGTCACCTTATGTTGCCGAAAACCATCAGTATCATAATGCGATGACCTTAAAGCGTGCAGGCTGTGCCGAGGTTATCGAAGAAAAAGAGCTTTCGGGTGAGAGACTCTGTCAAGAGGTGGATCGCCTCATTGAAAATAAGCCGAGACTTGAAAAAATGGCGGAGAATTGTAAGCAAAACGCTATAAGTGATGCAAACGAGCGAATTTATCAAATCTTGATGCAGCTTTACACCGCTGTATAAATTTATTGGCAAAAGAAAACCTTGTGCATAGTATAAAAATGAAGAAATGCTTTATACTTGCAGGAGGATGCTTATGTCGAAGCTGATTATCGAGGGCGGACATCGCCTGAGCGGAAGTATACAGATGCAAGGTGCCAAGAACAGCGTTTTACCCGTGCTTGCAGGTGCGCTTTTGTGCGAGGGCACAAGCGAGATACATAATTGCCCCAAAATTTCGGATGTTGAAGTTTCCCTGCGTATTCTTGAGGGACTCGGGTGCAAATGCAAAATGGAAGAGGATGCATTTATTATTGACGCTTCAGCGCCCGACCGTTATGAGATTCCCGATGAGCTGATGCGCGAAATGCGCTCGTCTGTAGTGTTTTTAGGTGCGATACTCGGCCGCTTCGGTAAAGCGGTCATAAGCAGCCCCGGCGGATGCGAATTGGGTCCGCGACCTATAGATCTGCACCTTTCGGCTCTGCGCCGAATGGGAGTTGAGATAACCGAGGATCACGGTTGTCTTTACTGCTGTGCGCCGCACGGTATTTTAGGTGCCGAAATACAGCTTTCTTTTCCAAGCGTAGGAGCTACCGAAAATATTATTCTCGCCGCGGCAACGGCAAACGGAAAGACGGTTATCCATAACGCCGCAAAAGAGCCCGAGATCAGCGATCTTGCAGATTTTCTTAACAGCGCAGGCGCCAAAATATACGGTTGCGGTTCAGATACCGTAGAAATTTACGGAGTTAAAAAACTAAACGGTGCGTGTCACAGTATAATTCCCGACCGAATTGCCGCGCTTACCTATCTTTGTGCCGCCGCAATGACCGCGGGAGAAATAACACTTGAAAATATAATGCCCTCACATCTCGTTCCGATGCTTTCGCTGTTGCGCGAGGCAGGGTGCGAGCTTGAGGTGTACAGTAAAACTCTGCGCCTTAATGCACCTCACAGACTTCACAGAGTACCGACCGTCCGTACTCTTGTATACCCCGGTTTTCCCACCGATGCAGGACCGCCTGTGATTGCAATGCTTTCTTTAGCGCGCGGAACTTCGGTGTTCGTAGAAAATATATTTGAAAACAGATACAGATATATAGATGAGCTTAACCGCCTTGGCGCAAAGATTAAGACCGAGGGCAAAGTTGCGGTGATAGAAGGCGTAGATCAGCTTTCCTGCGCTAAATGC
>JAFPCJ010000148.1 GCA_017423885.1 Clostridia bacterium
CCAAAAGGTCAAAAGGGTAAGCTCTCTCTGCTTATTAAGCGGCAGATAATAAAATTTACCTTCATCTCAATAATTACAGGTATTGTAAGAACTACCGTTGTTTTCTGGATGCCTACATATATTTCACAGTATCTCGGATTTTCAGCCGAACATTCGGCAATGATATTTACGGCGGCTACGCTTGTTATTTCGGTTACAGCCTTTATCGCGGTCTTTATATATGAGCGCCTCGGAAGAAACCTTGAGCTTACTCTTATCGTTGCCTTTTCTTCTGCCGTAATATGCTTTGCGGGAGTGTTTTTTGTAAAACAGCCTGCGGTAAATATTGCATTGCTTGTGCTTGGAATAATGTCGTCCAACTGCGCCGCATCAATGCTTTGGAGCCGTTATTGCCCGAGCCTTTGGGATACGGGAATGGTATCCACCGCTACAGGTTTTCTTGATTTTGTAAGCTATATGGCAGCATCCATTTCCTCAACCGTTTTTGCAAATGCGGTATCAGGTATTGGCTGGAACGGACTTATCATGATTTGGCTTGTGCTTATGGTGGCAGGTGTTGCGGTGTCTGTTCCCTTTAAAAGAAAACCTGAAAGGTGAAAAAATTCTTGCAACCGATATTTTTATATGGTATTATAATTATTTGGTGATAGATATGTTTTTCAGTAAAAAAGGCTCGGCTTTTTCATGGCTGATAGTAGGTCTTGGAAATCCGGGGCTTCAGTATGAAAATACCCGCCACAATGCGGGCTTTATGGCAATGGATAAGCTTTCGAAAATGCTTGGGAGCGATATTACACGGCATAAGTTTGACTCTGAATGGGGCGAGGGAACCATCGGTTCTCAAAGGGTGTTGCTTGCAAAACCGCAGACCTATATGAATTGCTCGGGGAAAGCGGTAACGGCTATTGCTTCGTTTTATAAGATACCTACAGAAAATATAATAATACTTCATGATGATATGTCGCTCGATGTGGGGAGACTTCGTCTTCGCCGCAAGGGAAGTGACGGCGGACAGCGCGGTATGAGGGATATAATCGAGCTTATGGGTACGGATAACATAACCCGTATTAAGATAGGTGTCGGAACCAAGCCGCATCCTGATTATGATGCAAAGGATTGGGTGCTCGGCAAGATACCGAACGATAAAAAGGACGATTTTGATGCCGCTCTTACCCGTGCGGCTGATGCTGTAAAGGAAATAGTGCTTCGCGGAGTCGATAGTGCAATGAATAAGTACAACGGATAAGGCTATGAGATTTTTAAACAGTATTCTTCAAAAGGATGCCGATTTTGCGCGGCTTTATTCGGCGGTGGCAACACAACAGCTTCCGCTTGCCGCAACGGGGCTTTCGCGTATTCATAAGGCAATCGTTTCAGCGGCACTCGCGCGGCTTACCGGGAGACGTATAGTGCTTATAACGCATGACGAAACCTCGGCAAACGAGCTTCGGGATGACCTTGTATCGCTCGGTATGAATGCATTCAATCTTCCGTCAAGGGATTACAATCTTACCGAGCTTCGTGGCTTTTCGCGTGAGTATGAGCAAAAGAGGATAGACACCCTGTCTGCTGTTGCAGACGGGGCTTTTGAGTTGCTTACGGTAGCGGTAGATTCAGCGGTACAGTATACCGTGCCACCCGAAAGGCTCATAAGAAACCGCTTTGAGCTGGCGGTGGGGGACAGCGTTGATATGTCGGCGCTTGCCGAGCGTTTTGTAACGGCAGGCTATACGAGAAGCGAGCTTACCGAGGGTAAAGGGCAGTTTTCTGTTCGTGGCGGAATAATCGATATATTTCCATGCGACAGCGATGCTCCTTTACGAATAGAACTTTGGGGTGACGAGATAGACAGTATTTCAAAATTCGACCCCGAGTCACAGCGCAGAAGTGAAAACTGCGAAAGTGTGTGCATAAGTCCTGCGCGTGAGCTCACCTATACAGCAGAGGAATTGAAGTCGGCAATTTCAGCCTATGTCAAGAAAAATAAAAAGCTTTCGGATAAGCAAAGAATGAGGCTTGACGCCGA
This sequence comes from Clostridia bacterium, assembly GCA_017423885.1. The sequence goes on from JAFPCJ010000148.1 coordinate 2,027, forward strand.
CCATGACGCGCTTGAAGCAGGTCTTGAGGTAAGTGCCGACCGTTTTATCCCTTTGCTTTATCCTGAAAATAACACGATATTCGATTATGTTGAGGATGCGCTCATTATCGTATGCGAAACAGGAAATATGATTGAGCGACTTAAAAATATCGAATGGCAGCAAGGCGAGGATGTAGCAACGTTGCTTGAAGAGGGCTTTCTTTCAAAGGGGACGGCAAAGCTTCGTCTCGAGCGCGCCGAGCTGTTCTCAAAGCTTCATAGCGCAGTATTTTTGGATAATTTTTCCCGATCGTCTTATGAGCATCCGCTTAAAGAGCTTATAAACTTTGATTATAAGCGCTCTACTCCTTGGAGCGGTGACCTGAATGTCTTGCTTGATGATATTTCCTATACCCTTGATTGCGGCGGTAAGGCAGTGATTCTTGCAGGCGAGGAACGAGCCGCAAGAGTGCTTTGTGAGCAGCTTTGTGAAAAAGGCATTCATGCGGTATACGAGGCTGAACCTACCGAAATAGTTTCTTCTGTTACAGTCTGTACGGGCGGACTTTCAGACGGCTTTGAGCTGCCTGCACAGCATTTTTTGCTGATTACCCACCGACATCTGCTTTCAGAGGGACGCAAAAGACGTCCAAAACCTAAAAATGCCAAGGCTATCGGCTCACTTGATGAATTGAAGCGCGGAGATTATGTGGTGCATGTGTCGCACGGTATAGGCATTTTTGACGGCATAAACCGTATTACAAATGACGGTGTCACCAAGGATTATATAAAAATAAAGTATCACGGAAGCGATGTGCTGTACGTACCTGTTACCCAGCTTGATCTTGTGTCTAAATATATAGGCGCGGCTACCGAGGATGGCGGAGTAAAGCTTAACCGTCTCGGCTCGCAGGAATGGCAGAGAACGAGAACGCGCGTGCGTAAGGCGGTGCGTGATATGGCAAAACAGCTTACTGCCCTTTATGCCAAGCGTATGTCTACCAAGGGCTATGCCTTCTCGCCTGATACCGATTTGCAGAACAATTTTGAGCGGCGCTTTGAGTATGACGAGACCGATGATCAGCTTCGTTGTATAAATGAGATCAAAAATGATATGGAGCGCGCGGTGCCGATGGATCGCTTGCTTTGCGGAGATGTCGGCTTCGGTAAGACCGAGGTGGCTTTGCGTGCCGCCTTTAAGTGCATTGCGGACGGCAAGCAGTGTGTTTTGCTCGTTCCTACTACCATCCTTGCTCTACAGCATTACAACACTATACTGCGCCGATTTGGAGATATGCCTGTAACGGTCAAGATGCTCTCGCGCTTTGTACCGCCGAAGCAGCAGGAAAAAATAATTTCCGATCTGAAGCTTGGGCGTGTAGATATGATAGTGGGTACGCACCGTCTTATATCAAAGGATGTATCCTTTAAGGATATAGGGCTTGTGATAATAGACGAGGAGCAACGCTTTGGAGTAGCGCAAAAGGAACGGCTCAAGGAGCTGTACCCTCATGTTGATATATTGACTTTAAGCGCGACTCCTATTCCGCGAACACTCAATATGGCTATGTCGGGACTTCGCGATATGTCCTCACTTGATGAGGCACCGGGCGACCGTCATCCCGTTCAGACCTATGTTCTGGAGCAAAATCAGGGTGTGCTTGTGGATGCGATAAATAAGGAGATACGGCGCGGAGGTCAGGTCTATTATCTGCATAACCGCGTTGAGAGCATAGAGCGATGCGCCGCATCATTGAGAGAAAAAATACCGCATGCGCGCTTTGGTATTGCTCACGGTAAGATGACCGAGGAGCAGTTGAGCGAGATATGGCGTCAGCTTCTTGAGCATGAGCTTGATGTGCTTGTTTGCACCACCATAATAGAAACCGGTGTAGATGTACCAAACGCCAATACCCTTATTATTGAGGGCGCTGACCGAATGGGACTTTCCCAGCTTCATCAGCTTCGCGGAAGAGTTGGGCGCTCACCAAGACGTGCCTACGCATATTTTTGCTTCAGCCGTGGAAAGCAGTTGACCGATATAGCCGCGAAGAGACTTGAAGCCATCCGCGAGTTTACCGAATTCGGCTCGGGCTTTAAGATCGCTATGCGTGACCTTGAGATAAGAGGAGCGGGAAGCATACTCGGCGGTGAACAGCACGGCAATATGGAGGCGGTAGGCTATGATATGTATCTGCGTCTGCTTTCGGATGCGGTAAATGCCGAAAACGGAATAGAGAGCCATGAGGAGATGACCTGCACGGTAGACCTTAATATTTCGGCTCATATTCCCGAGCAGTATATTGAATCTCTGCCTGCAAGACTCGGTATTTACAAACGCATTGCAGATATCAGAACAGAGGATGATATGAGCGATGTTATTGATGAGCTGTGTGACCGCTTCGGGGAACCGCCAAAGCCTGTTATGGGACTTATTGATATCGCGATACTGCGTAATAAGGCGTATGCCGCAGGTATAACCGAGATAACAGGTACTCCTACAAGCGCTTTACTTCATATAATAAAGCCTGAGCCTGAAGTGATGCAAAAGCTTTCGGAGTATTTCGGGCCCCGTTTTGCACTTACCGTTACCAACGGTACAGCCTATTCTGTTAAGCTCAAAAAGGGTCAAAGAATGAACGATCTTGTGGCGGAGCTTGTTAAAGTAATATAATAAAAATAACAATTCATAAATTTTTAAAAAAAACTTGTAGACTTTTTGCGATATTTGTTATATAATCAATATATTGTAAAAATACAGTTTTGTATTATGGAGGACAGATCATGAAAATGATGAAAAATTTGATTGCAATATTGCTTGTGGCAATGATGGCTATTTCAGCAAGTGCTTGCC
>JAFPCJ010000149.1 GCA_017423885.1 Clostridia bacterium
AAAGGAAACGCTTGACGCAGGGGCAAGCTATTACTTTTTAAAACCGTTTGATATTAATTCAATGGCAGAAAGAATAATCAGAATATCAGGATGGAGAAATGAGGTCTCTCCTGTGGTTGTGAGAAATAACGTTGTTACTGACCCCGAGCTTGAAGTAATGATTACCGATATAATACATCAAATAGGAGTACCTGCTCATATTAAGGGATATCATTATCTGCGCGAAGCGATAATACTTTCGGTAAAGAACAGCGAAATGATAAATTCAGTTACAAAAATACTTTATCCTGCCGTTGCCAAGAAATATGCAACCACTTCCTCGCGTGTTGAACGCGCTATCCGCCATGCTATAGAGGTTGCATGGGATAGGGGAGATATCGATACTTTAAATGCGTATTTCGGGTACACCGTCCAAAATGAGCGTGGTAAGCCCACTAACAGCGAATTTATAGCAATGATAAGCGACAAGCTTCGTTTGAGAATGAAAATAGGATAAAAATATGCCCTGCCAAGACTGTTTAATACTCATTGGCAGGGCGTTTTTAAAATTAATTACTTTAGTGAAGCTGTTTTACTGAAGCACCGATATCTCTTGCGGCGTCACATATTGAATTATGACAGGTGAAAAGCACGGTTTGTGTATCGGCAGAGTAATCGTTTAAGAATTTAAGGGCGGTATAGGCGCGCTCGTCATCATATTGCGAAAGCGAATCGTCAAGCATGATGGGCAAACGCTCTTTTTCGGTTATAAGCTCGGTTACGGCAAGGCGTAAGCTTAAATATGCTTGATCAATGGTGCCGCGGCTCAAATACTCTATACTGTGAGCGGTGAAGCTTCCCGATCGTTCTGCCTCAAGCTCCAAGGAACTTGAAACATTTACTCTTGAATATTTGCCGCCTGTTATCTGCGAAAAAATATCCAAGGTGCGCTTTTCAAGCTCCGAGCCGTAAGAACGGCGTATTTGTGCAAAGCTTTCGCTCATAACGTCCTTGGCAAGCTTTGCCGCTTCAATAAACTGTTTTTTTTCATGGATATCAGCTTCAAGTGACGCAATTTCCTTTGCCAGCTCTTTGGGATCGATCGCATTTTTAGACTCGCTTTTAAGTTCGGCCATTGCGGCGGTGAGTTCATTTGAAAGGGTGACGCCTTTTTCGCTTAATTCCTCGGCTTTTGCTTTTAAGGCTTCGAAATCGGCAGAAGGACTGTTTGTACTTTCGGCGATCTCTTCAAGCTTTTGTGCGGCTGTTTCATAAGAGATATTGCCAAGATCACTGCTTAAATATTTCAAGCGTAGCTTGATGCTTTTTTGTACATCGGTAGATTTTGTAAGCTCGGCAAGCGAAGCGCGAATCTCATCGGGATCTGAAAGAGACGCGTATCTTGAATAAAATGAAGTCAGCTCCTGCAGAGCGTGCAAGCATTGCTCCCGTGAAGAGTTCAGTTGCTCTTCAAGTCCTTCAAGATCCTTCTTTTTTTGCTCTAAAATTGCCTTGTCGGTATTTAAAGCAAGCGTTACGGCGTTCAGTTCAGATATGATATTGTTTTTCTGCGAATCAAGCTCGGTCTCTTTTTCTTTCAGCTTGGTAATATTTTTCTTGATGTTTAAAAGCTCGTTTTCAAAATGGGAAATGGCCGCCTTGTTTGCAGGACGGAAAACAAAGCTTGATATTGCCGTCAAAATGCCGATTACGCAACCGATAAGCATCCCGAGCTTCGTGGGGAAAACGGCAGAAAATACCGCAACCGATGCAATCGCAATAATAATTCCCAAGATCAAAAGCGGGATGTTTAACGGCTTTTTACTGTTGCGGCAAAGCTCAAGCTCTTCGGTTTTTTTACTAAAACTATTTTCTGCATCGGCGCGTTGTGAAGAAAGTTCAGCCTTTTTAGCATCAATTCGCTCTGCCGAAAGCTTTAATTCTTCTGCTTTTTGCGGAGTGGCGCTGTTGCGAAGCTTTTCTATATGCTCTATTTCTGCTTCAAGCGATGCATACTGCTTTTGCTTTTCTTCCGCTCGGGTACACTCGGTATCATATTTGGAAAGACAGAAATTGACCTTTCCGATAAATATAGAATCAATCTGCTTGCCGTCGTTTAAAAGAAGGGTATTGTTAAGCTCGTCAAGCTCTTTTTTGGTATCGAGATACTCTTGGAGCTTTGCACGCATACGGATATCGTTTTCCTTATCAAGCGTGTTTTTTATGTCAACATATTCACTCTTGATAGAAGTGAGCTGTGCTCCGAGCTGTTTTACCTTTTGTGAGAGCTTTTCGCGGTGAACAGCGGCTTCATTTGCAGAGCTTTGTGCCTTTTTAAGCTCTTCAAGCCGCAAGATATCTTTATCAAGAATACCTACATGTCTTTGAGTCACAAGCTCGTTTATGGCGGCATCGATACGCGCTGTTACTTCCTCGTAAGACGATGTCTCGTCACCCGTTGAAGCTATATTCGAAAGTCGCGCGTTCAGCTCACCGTCAGCAGTAGAATCATCATCAAAGAAGGAAGTATTTCCGATAAAAACACTTCTTTCAAAGGCCTGCTCACCGAGACCGAAAAAGTGTTTTCCGATATCAGACGGTACGTTTTCGCTTGTTCCGAGGTCAAGATCGCGAAGTATCACACGATCGGTAGCATCCGAATTTTTAAACTCCCTTTCAAGACAGTAGCGGCGGGAAGCGTGCTCAAAATAAATTCGTCCTCCCATTTGAGAGCCGTCAAACGGAAGATACTTGCGGCGCGGAT
>JAFPCJ010000150.1 GCA_017423885.1 Clostridia bacterium
GCAGAATATTACGGCGGCTTATCAAAACAACGTAAGGCATCTGAAGCCACAGTAAGCGTAAGAGTGCCTGCCGCAGTAAGAAAAGCCGATAGCTTTTTGGGAATACCTATAAAAAAGGCTTATGCACTTAATGATTATGAGGACTTGAAAAAGCTTACTCAAAAGCTTCAAAAAGCAGGGCTTGAGGATCTCAATGTTTTTTATAGCGGATGCTTTTCAGGCGGACTTTATGATTCAATGCCTGTTTCGGCAAGACCTGAATCAAAATTAGGCTCTAAAAAGGAGCTTAAAAAGCTCATAAGTGAGTTGGACAAAAAGGGTATTTCGCTTTATCCGGAGGCTGACCTTAGCCGTATCTATAAAAACGGGAACGGAGTTTGGCAGAATCTTAACGGCTCGAGAGATTTTTCGGGCGGCGTAAATTTCCTTTCGGACTATTCGCCTGTTACGACCTATTCCGCAACTATTGATCCCATAAAGTATACGGTGCTTCGTGCAACCAAGTACAAAAAAATATATTCTAAATTCATCAAGGGTCTTGGCAAAAACGGTTTTGAAGGCTTTGTCGATATCGGAACCGATGCAGTATCATCGGATAATCCTCATTCTAAAAAGGCTACAGATGCCTATTCTGCTCGCCTGCTTCAGGAAAAGGCGATAAAGAATGCTGTCAAAAAGACCAAAGGATATATAGTGAAAAATGCAGCGGCGTATCTGTTGGAGTATGTGACAGGTATATGTGATGTTCCTTTTTCATCTTCAAGAGTCGATGGATTCTCGAGGGAAATACCGTTCTACACCCTCGTTTCAAGCAGATTTGCCGCATCCTTTGCGACCGCTTTAAATGACGAAGAAAGCACAGCAGATTATTTGCTTCGCTGTCTTGAATACGGTCTTTTACCTTCGGCATATATAAGCCTTAATGATACCTCGGTAATCGCTGAAACACTTGCAGATTCTTTTTATGCTGCCGATGCTGACCGAGTCACAAAGAGACTTGCCGAGATTGCAAAAAACGCTGACGGTTTGCTTGAGGTGATAGCAAATAACGCACTTGTCGAACATAGCAATCAAAACGGCGTTTTTGTAAGCACCTATTCGGACGGTACGGCGATTTACGGTAATTATAATGATACAGTTGCAACGGTGAACGAAGTGACTATAGAGCCTAACAGCTATAAAGTAATTAAAGGGAGGGCACAGCAGTGAAGCGTTCGGGATATGAAAAAAGAAAAGCTAATTACGGCAGAATGTTTATCTCGGTTTGGGTTGTAGGAATAGTTTTGCTGTTTGCCGTTCCCCTGATAAGAACTGTTCAATATAGCTTTAATACGCTTGATTTCAGTACTCTTCAGCTTAAAGCGGCAGGCTTTAGCTATTATGTAAGAATGTTTTTGAAGGATACGGCGTTTATAAAAAATCTGACTACTTCGCTGACGGATCTTTTATATCAGGTTCCTATCGTAGTTCTTTTCAGTATGTTTATAGCAGTTCTGCTCAATCGCGAATTTAAGGGTAGAATCTTTTTCAGAGCAGTATTCTTTCTGCCTGTAGTAGTAATGTCAGGTGTAGTCTTTACGATACTTCGCGGAGATACGCAGTCGGCCGAGATGATGGCGCAGTCGGGCAGCAATGTTTCGGAAGCATTCAATAATCTTGGCGCACTTAAAGATCTTTTGTCTACCTTCGGAGCAGGTACTGCAGTCATAGATTTTATGAGTAAGGTAGTAGACCGCACCCTTGATACGGTATGGCTTTCGGGAGTGCAGATATTGCTGTTTCTTGCAGGTCTGCAAAGTGTATCGCCGGCTTTGTATGAGGCGGCGCGCATAGAGGGTGCTACCAAGTGGGAGGAATTTTGGAAGATAACCTTCCCGATGCTTATTCCTGTTTTGTTGGTGTGCATTATCTATTCTATAATCGATTCCTTTACCTCTCAAAGTAACGCTGTTATGAATTATATCCGCGAAACCTCATTCGGCAATTTTGAATATTCCTACGGTTGCGCGATGAGTGTTGTTTACAGCTTGATAATCCTGCTTGTTATAGGGCTGATATATCTTATTATGCGTCCTTTCATAGCGTCTGATTGATTGGAGGGATAATAAGATGAAACCAAAAATAAAAAACAACGGCATTAATGCCGCGGCAGGAGCGGGAAAGCTTGCGGCGAATATCATACTTTATATTTTCCTGTTCAGCTTGAGCTACGTAATACTGTATCCGCTTTTATATGCGATAAGTCAGGCTTTCAGAACGCCTGCGGACGTGTATAATGCAAACGTCATATGGCTTCCTACTACACTTACACTTGAAAATTTCAAGACCTTGTGGAACGGAATAAACTATCCCGAGCTTTTCAAGAATACGGTTATCATTTGTCTTGTAACTGCATTCATGCAGATAGTTGTATGCTCGGTAACCGGTTACGGACTCGCACGATTTAAGTTTAAAGAAAAGGGATTTTGGATAATCGTACTGCTTATCACGGTCGTTGTGCCGCCGCAGATAGTTTCGGTACCGAATTTCTTTCTCTACAAGCAATTCGATCCGCTCGGACTTCTTGCTTTGCTTAAAAATACGGTGGGCATAGATGTTAAGATCGGATTACTTGATTCCTTTGCGGTATATTTTATTCCTGCGCTTTTAGGTCAGGGAATAAGGTCGGGAATTTTTATTCTGATATTCAGACAGTTTTTCCACGGTCTGCCGCAGGAGCTTGAGGATGCCGCATATGTTGACGGTGCAGGTCCGATAAAAACTTTCTTATCGGTCATGCTGCCAAACTGTAAAGCGGCGATAGTGGTCGTATTCTTGTTTTCGCTTGTTTGGTATTGGAACGATACATATATCGGAAGCATGTATACAGAATCACTTGAGACGGTATCGGTAAGGCTCGCACTTATCAACAGCGACATAACCTCTATGGGCTTGCAGGTCGATAGAATGACACAGTCCCTATATACACAGGCAGGTGTGCTTATATCCATATTACCCCTACTTATTCTGTTCCTATTCTGCCAAAAGGCATTTGTTGAAAGTGTTGAGCGTACGGGAATAGTAGGATAGGAGAGGGTTTGAATATGAAAAAAATATTTGCCTTGTTGCTTGGCTTAATAATTCTGCTTTCGGTTGTTGGATGTAATAAGACTCAAACTGAAAGCAGAATAGATACCTCATCAGATGAGCAGATAACTTCGTCAAACAACAGCTCTCAGCTTGTGAGCGAAAGTGAAACGCAGTCATCCGAGCAGGAGGAATCCAAAGCGCCAAGCACTCCCTCACTGGTGACACAAAATAATTCTTCGGCGGTGCAGAGCAATCCTTCTTCGCAAGCATCTGCGCCTTCGGCACAGGAGGAGAAAAAAGACGTGGGGCTTAATGATCCAATGGTAAAATGGATGGGCAGAGCCGTTGTGGAAGACGGTACTGTAACGCTTGATTGGTCCGGAATGGGCTTTGAGATATGCGTTAAGGGCGGCTCGGTCAAGGCAAAGATATTCTCCTTGGATAACGGAGATACAAACTGTGTCTGGGTAGGAGTATACGCTGACGGATTGCAGATAGATAAGATCCGCTTGCAATCAGGAACCAAATGGTACACATTGATCGAAGATCTGCCGAAAGACCGACAGACCCGTATAAAGCTCGTCAAATTGAGCGAAGCACAGCAGGGAACTGCGATTATACACGCTCTTGAGGCGGACGGAACGTTGGTTGCTCCTGTTACAAAGCCCAGAAGAATAGTATGGATAGGCGATTCTATTACGGCAGGCTTTGGAGTTCACGCTAAAGCAGACGATCCGTTTACCACCGAAACGCAGGATATAACTGCTACCTACGGATATCTGTTAAGCGAGGAATTTAATGCTGAAGCGCATTTTATTGCCGCTAGCGGTCATGGAGTTGCCACCTCAAACGGCGGAAGCACTACCGAAGGATTGCTTCCGAAAATATATTCAAAATTGCGCTTTTCTTCTTCGGACACTCAAAAATATGACTTTAACCGTTTCCCTGCAGATCTTATAGTTGTAAATCTCGGCACTAATGATGTTGCAGGCGGAAGTGATTCTAAAAGATTGCGTGACGGTATAAGAGCTTTCTTGGGAGAATTGCGTAGGTGCAATCCGAAGTCATCCATTGTTTGGGTATACGGCTTTATGATAGACGGAAAAATGAATGACATAAAGCAAGAGGTGGAGAACTTTGCCGCAATCGATAAAAACACTTATTTTGTAAAAGCAAACAAGATAAGCGGTTCGGGGGAAATCGGCGCTGTAGGTCATCCGAGCGCCGCCGCACATAAAAGATTTTCAAAAGAATTAAAAAATGAGCTTACCGGTATTCTCGGTTGGTAAAAAGAAAGAGGGGGTTTTCTTATGAAGGTTGAAATTAGAAAACAAAACGGTGTACCGACATTGTTTATAGACGGAGAGCGTCAGGTACCGATGCTTCTGTTTACAAATACAGAAGCAGACGGTGGAGCACGTCGTGATATCTGCAAGGTTCAGATCCGTCAGGCGTTGGAAAAGGGACTGCATATTCATTCGGTATGCTGTCATATAAATCTTAATACCCCTACGGGTGAACGCGATCTTTCTCCGGCGATAGGTGCTATGGAAACGGTTATCGATGAGGATCCGCAGGCGGCTATTCTTTTAAGAGTGAATTTGTCGCTTTACGGCGCTGATGCAGTTGAATGGGAAAAGAGTCATCCGGGGGACTGTGTGCGCTATGTAGTAGGCTCGGAAAACTATCCACGCGTACAAAATGAGGACGGAAGCTGGAGCGATAATGTGTGCACGGCGGTTTCCATTGCTTCGGAGGATTGGTTGCGTGAGGCTATCGCTACATTGAAGCAGTTGAACGATTGGTTCAAAGCACATCCGAAATTTTATAATTGCTTACTTGGATATCATGTTGCCGCAGAGGATGCGGGCGAATGGTTCCATACCGGACTTCGTGAAAACGGAGTAGACGTATGCGAGGCTAACAAAAAGGCTTGGCAGAATTGGCTGTTCAAAAAGTATTGGCCCCGTCCCGAGGATGTAACCGATGCTTGGAATCTCAATCCTAAATTCTGTACAGATTTCAGCGAGTTTGAGGTGCCGTATGATATTCCGGGTAACGATCGCTCACGTCCTATGGAGCGCAGTCTTTTCACCCGCTCGCTCGATCAGCGTTTTATCGATTACGGTGACTACTCCTCCGATATTACTGTAGACCGCATTAAAAAGCTTTGTCGCGCCGTAAAGGAAATGACCGACGGCGAAAAGATGACATTGGTCTTCTATGGCTATTATTATGAGCTTTATGATGCACGCACAGGTCACTTCGCGCTTAACGAACTGCTTGACTGTCCCGATGTTGATGCCTTTGCAGGCCCCGTAAGCTATCTTGACCGCAATGAGGGCGGAACCTCTGCGGTAATGGCTCCGGTTGACAGTATGGCACTTCATGGCAAGCTTTGGCTTCAGGAAAATGATATGCGTACAGGTCAGGTATTGCGTGACCACGGTCCCAACGATCAGGACGGTTGGTTAAGCAAGCCCTTTACAAGCGTTGAACACGTGCTTTCGGCTTACGAAAGAGAGTGGGCGCATATGATGGCTCACGGTATGGGATGCTGGTATATGGATCTTCCTGCGCGCGGTTGGATATCTCATCCGTGGCAATGGAACACCATAAAGCTGTTGACCGATAAATATGCCGAGAATCAAGACCTTGCCGCTCCTATAAAGGCTGACGTTGCTGTTGTTGTAGATGAAAGGGCAATGTCGGTCGTGGCTCATGCCGAAGAGGTCGGCGCAAAGCTCATGTATTCCTTGAGGCAGAATTTTTACCGCGCAGGTATTAAATTTGGTTGGTATACTGCAGAGGATGTTGAAAACGGACTTGTTCCCTCTGCAAAGCTTATCTGGTACCTTACTCCCTTCCGTCTTTCGGCTGAAAGAGCTGAAAAATTAAGGAATGTTGCAAAGGCTCAGGGTGCTGCTATCGTATTCATACACGGCTTTGGTATAACACCGTCTACTGTGGTCAACGAGCTTACGGGGATGGATGTAAAAAGTCTTAACGGCGCCTTGCAAGCACTTGATATGGAAACTGGCGAGTGGTGGAGCAAGGATAAGAAATTTGTGCCCGATGAAGAATATCTTAAAGAAAATATTATTTGTCCGTTCTATTGGGATGCAAAGCAAAAGGCAGACCCTGCTTACTATATCGAAGAGGATAACAATATTGAGGTATTGGCTCGCTATACGGCGGGCGGACTTAAAGGTCGTGTTGCGGCTGCCCGTTGCAATAAGGATGGCGTAACTACAGTATTTGTGGGTGCGTATTATGTGACGGTAGACGCTATACGCGAAATATGCCGAATGAACGGAATACATATTTACAGCGAGAGCAATGATGCGCTTATGATAGGCGACAGAGTGCTTGCAGTGCATTCAGGCTCGCAGGCTGGAAAGCGCAGCGTTAAGCTTAAAAACAGCGTTGCTACGGAAGATATGTACGGTAATAAATATGATAAAGCGGATATTCTCGATTTTGACATGAAACCGTTTGAAACCGTTATCAGAGTAGTTTTAGAAGAGGGCTTTTAGGAGGAAATTCAGATGAAACTTGAATATAGTGAGTATTATCGCAGATTGAGCGGATGCTTCATCGGTAAAAGCGTAGGCGGAACACTCGGAATGCCGTATGAGGGTGAGGAAAGACTGCTTGATCTTACCTTTTATGATCCCGTTCCTACCGAAATGGTTGCTAATGATGACCTTGATCTTCAGGTTATGGCTTTGGAGGCTGTTCGTCGAAACGGCTTGCCTATTCACAGAAAGTATCTCGGCGATTTTTATTTGAAGAGTCTTCGTTTTGCCTGTGATGAGTACGGTGTTGCGCGCCGTAATTTGACACACGGCATCTTCCCGCCGCTTTCGGGATACTATGACAATAAATTTACAGGTGGTATGGGCTCGGCTATCCGTTCGGAAATATGGGGCTGTTTGGCTCCGGGCGATCCCGCTCTTGCCGCCGCGCTCGCAAGAGAGGATTCCTGCATAGATCACACGGATGACGGTCTTGAAGCTACAATGTTTCTTGCTGCTATAGAAAGTGCCGCTTTTGTAGAGACAGATATTGACCGTCTTATAGATACAGCTCTCGAGTATGTTGCAGAGAACGGACGCTTTGCCTGCACCATAAGAGATACCCGTATTTGGTGGAATGAGTGCCGAGATTTTGTTGAGGTGCGTCGCAGAATTCTTGATAAGTATTATGTTCAGAATTGGACCGATGTATCTATAAATATCTCCTTTGTAGTTCTCGGTCTGCTTGCAGGTGAGGGCGATTTCGGCAAAACGATATGTACCGCTGTAAACTGCGGTAACGATACCGACTGTACAGGTGCTACTCTCGGCGCTCTTTACGGTATAATGTACCCCGAGCGCATAACCGAGGAGTGGACAGCGCCCATAGGCAACCGTCTTGTTGTAGGCGGCAATATGCTCGGTCTGCATGAGGTAGATACCATTGATAAGTTCTGTGAGCAGATAGCGGCTGTAAGTATTGATGTACAGAAATTCTATGGCTCGTCGGTCATTACGGAAAACTATCCCGAATTCCCCGAGTATGCTGTTTTTGAGCGTGATCCTTGGTGTACTCATGATGAGAATATTCCCTATGGCTTTGATGATGATCCGCATGAGAGCGTTCTTGCGATAATGCCGCTTTATACCTCGGTATTTTATCCCGAAGATATTGCTATCGGTGCGGGTGAGACCAAGCAATACCGTATTCGTTTCCGCGGACGCAAAAAAGCAGAAGGCTTTAAGGGTATTGTAAGCGTACCTAACGGCTTTGCGGTTGAGCCGAGCCGTTTCGAATTAAGCCTTGAGCCGCAGAAGGATAGCTTTGTTACGGTGTATGTTACCCGAAGCGCTGATGCCGCTAAAAATCCGTATTTTAATCCGATGGATATACGTCTTATCGGTGAAAATGAGACAATAGAGCTTACCGCTCAACTTCCGCTTTGTACTTCTTGGGTAATGAAGCCGACTGACACTTCTTGGAACAGATGTCCTTCCTTGGAGGAGCTGTCGGGTTCGAAGCGCGTAGAAGCTCCGTATCATTTTGTAAAGGTTCCTGCAGGACACTGGCTTCTTTCTACCTGCGTAAAGGATCCTGTGGGTACAAGAAATGCATTTCTTGTAGCCGAAGGCACAAGAAAGATAAAGGTATGGATAAACGATAAATTAGTTCAGGAAAATGACGGCTCGTATTATGTTCCTGCTTTTCATAGAGGTCCCCTGCGACGCCGTGTAAATTTGAGCGGCTGGAGCAGAATAACTGTTGAAGTTTTGGACGGAAACGAGGGAGAGGTCTTTATAGGCCTTGGAACTCCGTATGGATTTGATTGGATATTTGATATTGAAAACCGATTGCCTGACGTAGCTGTAGAGGAGTAGTCGATATGTTTAAAAATGATGATACAGCATATCTCCAGCGTCTTTTGGATACCCGAGAGACAAAGGTGTATTTTCCGTATAAAAAAGAGGGATATACTATATCGGCTCCGTTGCGTATATATTCAAATCAAAGCCTTTGCGTAGACCGTTTTACGGTTATCCGCCTTGCC
>JAFPCJ010000151.1 GCA_017423885.1 Clostridia bacterium
AAGGTACAGATCATGGGCTTCGGTACCTTTGAGGTTAAGGACCGTGCTGCAAGAACCGCAGTTAACCCCGCTACCGGCGCTAAGATGGACATCCCTGCAAGCAAGGTTGTTTCCTTTAAGGCAGGCAAGGCTCTTAAGGATTCCGTACAATAATCAAGCTTTCACTTATGCACCCACCGCAAGGTGGGTGTTTTTTTATGCCAAGGGTGGCGCGCTCGGCTTTCCTGCCGCTATATAATTTCGCAATGAAAATTTTACAACTATTTTACAAATATTTTACAACTATTCCGCATTTACCCTATTGACAATGGTATTTCTAATATATTATAATATAGGTGAGCTGATAGCATATCAAGCCGATATTTTAAAGGAAAGGATGATATTATGAAAAAGAAAGTATTATTGTTAACCGCGATCACTGTGGTAGTGTTACTTGCAGGCACCGTTATAGGCTTTGCCGTAGATGCGGCAAACAAGAGCGCAGAAGCCGAAGCGGCGGCACAAGCCGAAGCCAAGGCGGCAGAAAAAGCGGCGGCAAAAGCGGCACAAAAGGAGCTTGAGATCCAAAAAGTATTGTCTGAGCTTCAGGTATCACCCGATTCTCAGGCCGGTCAGGTGCTTATTGAGGTTTTGAGCAAAAAGGAAATGTCCGAGCGAGATATAATGATATACAACGAAATGTCCGACGAGATCAAGAAAATGGACTATGAAGCGGTTAGCGCCAAGCTGAAGGAGTATGCCGACGTTGAGCAGACATTAGCGGAAAAATCGTGGAATGAAGCCATGGCGGACGAATCTTTCCGCGAAAGGGTAGCACAGATGCTTATTTATAAGGAATATGCAGAGGCGATTGCCGTGGGTGAACCGCTTTATGAGCAGAATCATATGTTGCTTTCGGATTATAGCATTAATGGCAAAAGAATGGCGTTGATGCATATAGAAGGCGCAGAAGAGTATCTTGAAAAATATCCAAATGAACCGAATACTCTAAGAAGGATTTATCTAAAGGAGCAATGGATAATAAGATGTGATTTTATAGGAGAAATGCTTGAAATATTCGAGCAAAGGAAAGCCGAAGGATATAATATCCATCAGCTTAATGATGATATGAAGAGCATTCTTGATTATATTAAAACCCGAAAATCCGAGGTCGGGGATCCTGATGAAGACTACTCATACATCAAGACCCGCTACCTTGCAGGGGAGAGTATTGAGGATATAGTCAAATAATTACACTTTAAAAAGAGCAGAATTCTGCTCTTTTTTAGTGCATAAGAAAAGGCATCTGCATTGCAGATGCCTTTGATGTTTTTTAATATCAGTACTTAACAACGAAGTCGTACTTACCGCTCTTGGTGGTGTAGGTGTTGCCGCTTATTGTCTCGCCGTTTACCGTAGCGGAGCCTGCGTCGTGAAGAACGACCCTTGCGGTGCAGGAAACGGGGACCTCTACGTGGAGCTTATAGCCGCCGTCAAACTTCTCCCATGCCGAGACGATCTTGCCGTAGGGGCTGTTGATCTCTGCGGAGCAGGAGGGGATGTTTGCGGGGAGGTAAGGCTCAACGCTGAAGCTGTGGAATGCAGGCTCGATGAGCCTGATGCCGCCCAGGAACTTATAGAACCAAGCGGTAACTGCGCCGTACATGGGGTGAGAGTGCGAGTTCATGGCAAAGCCGGTGGCGTACTCCCAACGCTCCCAGATGGTGGTGGCGCCCATGC
>JAFPCJ010000001.1 GCA_017423885.1 Clostridia bacterium
AATTTGTGCAGAATTTTACCGATATTGATGATAAGCTTATAAAAAAGGCAAACGAAGAGGGAATAACCGTTCCCGAGGTTGCGGCGCGTTATATTGAGGAGTTCTGGGTGGATGCCAAGGGCATGAATATCCGCGAGGCTACCGTTCATCCGCGCGCTACCGAAAATATTGATGAAATAATCCGTATCATTTCCGAGCTTGTGGAAAAAGGCTTTGCCTATGCTTCGGCAGGAGATGTGTACTTCCGTGCAAAGAAGTTTGATGAATACGGAAAACTGTCCCATCAGCCGCTTGAGGATCTCGAGGCAGGTGCGAGAATAGATGTTGCCGATATTAAAGAGGATGCTATGGACTTCTGCCTTTGGAAGGGTGCAAAGCCGGGTGAGCCGTCATGGGAGTCTCCTTGGGGAGAAGGAAGACCGGGTTGGCATATTGAATGCTCTGCAATGGCAGGCAGATATCTCGGTAAGACCATCGATATCCATTGCGGTGGACTTGACCTCATTTTCCCGCACCATGAGAATGAGATCGCTCAAAGTGAATGCGCTAACGGATGCGATTTCGCGCATTATTGGATGCATAACGGCTTTATCAATGTTGATAATCATAAGATGTCAAAGTCACTCGGAAACTTCTTTACCGTTCGTGATGTTGCCGAGAAGTACGGCTATGAGCCGATACGCTATCTTATGATCTCCTCGCAGTACCGCAGTCCCATAAACTATTCTATAGATATTATAGAGCAGGGCAAGAATGCACTTGAGCGTCTTTATACCTGCCGCGATAATCTCGATTTTGCTCTCAAAAACGCAAATGACGGCGGAGAAGCTCCCGATTTCCTTGAAGTGCATCGCAATGCATTCATTGAGGCTATGGAGGATGACCTTAACACCGCCGATGCACTTGGTGCGCTCTTTAGTCTTGTCCGCGATATCAATACCGCTGTGGCAAGCGGAGTCGGAAAGACAGCCATTGAAGCCATGATAAAGCTTTTTGATGAGCTGACCGGCGTTTTAGGTCTTGTTTATAACCGTGACACCGCCGATCTCGACAGCGAGATAGAGGCTCTTATCGAACAGCGTACCGCCGCGCGTAAGGCTAAAGATTTTGCAACGGCTGATGCGATCCGCGATAAGCTTAAGGAAATGGGCATCATACTTGAGGATACTCCGCAGGGTGTAAAATGGAGCCGAAGCTGATAAAGCGAGAGCCGCTTGGAAACGGTTTTCATGTAAACGTAACAAAGCATCATACCTTTGGTACCGATGCTGTAATACTTGCTAATTTTGCCGCCGCCCGCAGGGATGACCGTTTGGTCGATCTCGGCACGGGCTGCGGCATTATCCCGTTTATAATGCTTCGAAATAATATGCTGAAAAACGCAGTAGGAGTAGATATAAGCGATGAAGCCGCCGCACTTGCGCGCTTGACCAATAAAGAGCTGTCGCTTGATAAATTTACGGTTATTGAAAGCGATCTTAATGAGCTTAAGGGTAAGCTTGATTTTGGCTGTCATACGCTTGTTACCTGCAATCCGCCCTATAAAGCGCCCAACGCAGGACTTAAAAATCCCGATAGAGTAGAAGCGGTGGCGCGGCATGAGATAGCGTGTACGCTGGAGGATATAATAAGCGTGGCGTCAAGACTTTTGCAGACCTCGGGCAGACTTTGTATGTGTCACCGTCCCGAGCGGCTTTGCGAGCTTATGGGTCTCATGTCAAAGCATAAGTTAGAGCCTAAGAAACTACGGCTTGTGTGTCAACGAAAGGGCGAGGAGCCGTGGCTTGTGCTTGTAGAGGGAAAGAAGTGCGCCAAAACAGGACTTCGTATCTCACCTACGCTTTATGTTGAGGAAAACGGAGCGCTTTCTGAAGAAATGATAAATATTTACGGATGCTATAAGGAGGAACATTTATGAGCGGTAAGCTGTATGTTGTAGGAACTCCTATAGGAAATTTGGAGGATTTTTCTCCGCGTGCGGTGCGTATTTTGAGTGAAGCGGATTTTATTGCCGCCGAGGATACCCGAGTTACGCTCAAATTACTTAACCGTTTTGAAATAAAAAAAGAATTGGTCTCATATTATGAGCATAATAAAAATGATAAAGGACAATGGATACTTGACCGCATCGCCAAGGGCGAGGTGTGTGCGCTTGTTTCCGATGCGGGAATGCCTGCGATCTCGGATCCGGGCGAGGAGCTTGTAAGAGCCGCCCACGAAAACGGTATTGCGGTTGAATCGGTACCGGGACCGAGCGCGCTTATAACTGCGCTCAGTATTTCGGGAATGCCATCGGGCAGATTTTGCTTTGAAGGCTTTTTATCGGTAAACAAGGTCAGCCGCAAAGCGCATCTTGAAGAGGTCGCTCGCGAAAAGCGTACCATGATATTCTATGAGGCGCCCCATAAGCTTTTATCAACGCTTCGGGATATGCTTTCTGCCTTTGGTGACCGCGAAATAGCAATCGTAAGAGAGCTTACCAAGATACATGAAACTGTTTTCAGAACGACCTTAAGCGAAAGCATTAAGCATTATGAGGAGAATTCTCCGCGCGGCGAGTTTGTATTGATAATAAGGGGCTGTGAGCAAGAGGAGCATCAAGAGGAATATACGCTTGAATCGGCAACCAAGCTTGCAAAGGAACTTGTAAACAAGGGCGAGTCGGCTTCGTCTGCGGCAAAAAAAGCGGCTGCAATAAGCGGATTTCGCAAGGGAGATATATACCGCTTGCTGTGTGAGGAATAGTTTTACATTTTTATACTTTCTTTTCAATAAGAAATATGATATAATGATTTGACATAATGTGAAAGGGGAAAGGTTATGCCGCAAGAGCCTATCGGAGAAGTTCTGACATCTCAAAAGTCAGAAAAAAATCCGTTTAAGAGAGCGAATGCATGGTGGCATCGCAGAAAAAGATATCAAAAAGCCTTGCTTATCCTCGGAACGGTAATACTGACTGTTGCAGAGCTTGCCGCCATTTGGATATTTGCGCCGTTAGAGCTTCATTATAAGCTTTTTGCAAGCGCGGCGTTGCTTTTTGCGTTGAACATCGCAGTATTCTCACTCGTTTTCTGGAAAAAGCGCGTTTTACAAGCCGTGTTAATGTCGTTTATAAGTCTGTTGCTTTGCGCTGTAATGGTGTTTTCTGCCGCGGTGTGGCCAAGCCTTGTAAAAAAAATATATAATTATGACGATGAGTTTACCGAGGACCGCGAGGAGCTTGCCGCAGTCCCGATCATTGATAATAAAATTACGAATATTGCGCTTTTCGGAATAGATACAAGAAATATCAATTCTTTTTCAGGCAATTCCGATAGCATCATGATATTAAGCATAAATTCGGGCACAAATGCCGTAAAGCTTGTGTCGGTAATGCGCGATTCGTTAGTACCGATAGAGCGTAACGGCAATGTGATATATTCGAAGATAAACAGCGCTTATGCGCGCGGCGGTGCCGAGCTTGCGGTAAGAACGCTCAATTCCTGCTTCGGTCTTGATATAACCGAGTATGCCACCGTTAATTTCTTCGGCATGGCAAAGATAATCGATGCCTTGGGCGGTATAGATATCGAGCTTACTGCGGCGGAAGCCGTTCCTGTATCGCCGGGAAATTACGGACATTTAAACGGAAATATAAGCGAGATATGCTCGATAACGGGTGAAGACCCCAAGCCGTATTATATAACTTCGGCGGGCAAGCATCATGTGAACGGAATTCAGGCGGTTGCTTATTCGCGTATCCGCTATGTTTCAAATATTTGGGGAACAAGCAACGATTACGGTCGTACTGACCGTCAGCGCTATGTAATGGAGCAGCTTTACAATAAGGCGCTCACCATGAATACAGCGCAATTTCCTGCTTTGGCAAAGTCCCTTATTCCGTATACCATTACCTCTTTGAGTATTGATGAGGTGCTTGACCTTGCCTTGGTTGCAGTAAGCGGTACGCCTTCGTTTGCGCAGGAGCGTTTGCCGAAAAACGATTATCTTATGCGTGCGCCTGCAGGCGGCTTTGGCTCGGTTGTATATTACGATCTTGAGTTTGCTTCAAGGCTCATTCATTCATTTATTTATGACGGAATTCCGTTTGATGATTATGTGGCGACGAACGGAATAAGCAAAAATAATTGGTATGCAAACCGATGATGGGGGAGTAACTCATGAAAAATAACAGTTGCTGTGAGACCTGCGCTAATTACATCTTTGATGAAGAAGCCGAATGCTATTACTGCGATATGCAGCTTGATGAGGATGAGATGCATCGGTTTCTTACCTCGCAAACCGCGGGTTGCCCATATTATGATTTTTATGACGAGTACAAAATAGTAAGAAAACAAAATTAAGAAACGAAAAATAAGGTGTGGAAAAATGTCGGATAATAAAGAATACGGTTTCAGCTTTGATTTTGATGATGACAACAGTAATGATATATTTTCTTCCTCTAAGCCTGCGGTGGATGAGTTTGAGGATATAACATCTTTTTCCGAGCAAAATGATCCGTCGGAAATAGGCTTTGAGATATTTTCTGATACAGCCGCTGTGCCTACGCGCTATAAAAAGAAAAAAAGAGGTATAGCGGGAGCTTGCCAAAGGATAGATGAATGGTGGCATTCTCGCTCTGCGGGCGAGCGTGCGCTTATGGTAATGGGTATAGTTTTGTTTTCGTTACTTGCCCTATTCGTTATATGGGCATTTATTCCGTTTCTTGAAATGCGCGGAAAGCTTTTCGGCAGCGCCTTCGGTCTGTTACTGCTTAACCTTTTTGTGTATTTTTGTATACATTGGAAAAAGCGTAAGACCCAAACGGTATTAATGGGAATAATAAGCCTTTTTTTGGCGGGACTTATGGTTTTAACGCTGTTTTTCTGGATCCCGCTTCTTAATAAAATATATAATTTTGATCATACCTTTACAAACAATGCAGAGGAGCTTGCCGCAGTACCGCCGATAGACAAGAATATAACCAATATTGCGCTTTTCGGTATTGATACGCGTGATACCAATTCTTTCTCGGGCAATTCGGACAGTATAATGATACTGTCGCTCAATGCGCGCGAGCATACCGTTAAGATAATTTCCGTAATGAGAGACTCTCTTGTACCGATAGAGCGTAACGGCAAGACCACCTACGGCAAGGTCAACAGTGCTTACGGCAGAGGCGGCGCCGAGCTTGCAGTAAGAACGCTCAACTCGATATTTGACCTTGATATTACCGAATATGCTACCGTAAATTTCTTTGGAATGACTAAAATAATTGACGCGGTAGGCGGAATAGATATAGAGCTTACTGAGTCAGAGTGTACTCCTAACGGCAGGTATAAGGGCGCGAGACTTAATGAGTGTATATATGAACTGTGTGCAGTAATGGGTCTTGACCCCACTAAATATTATATAACAAAGCCCGGTAAGCATCATGCAAATGGTATTCAGGCGGTTGCTTATTCACGTATACGCTATGTTGCAAATATATGGGGAACAAGCAATGATTACGGCCGTACTGACCGTCAGCGTTATGTAATGGAGCAGCTTTTCAATAAGGCGCTTACCATGTCAAAAGCGGAATACCCTAAGCTTATCAAGGCGCTTATTCCGTTTACGGTCACTTCGCTCAGTCCTGACGAAATATTGAGCTTTGCTTATAATATTATGAAAAAATCGCCCACCTTCCATCAGGCACGTATGCCGCAGGATGAGTACCAGATGAAGGCGCCCTCGGGAAGCTTTGGTTCGGTTGTTTATTACGATCTTGATTTTGCGGCAGAGCTTATACACGCGTTTATTTATGATAATATCACCTTTGATGAGTACACCGAAGCGAACGGAATAACCAAAAACAATTGGTATCACGGTGGCTCGGGCGGCTCTAATTCAGGCTCGGGCGGTGGAAGCTCTACGGTCACCTCGTCTGATGAGGATGAAGAGCCTATAGAAAGCGAGCCGGATGACGAAATGACGGACGATGAGCTATTGGATGACGAGAATAATTCATCCGATGAAGAAGTTTCAAGTGATGGAGAGTCGAGTGGGGACGAAACCTCGTCTAATGCTTCTTCATCCGAGGATATGTCTTCGTCTGAAGGGGCAGAGAGTACGCCTACAGATTCAAGCGGGGACACCTCAAGCGTTACCTCTTCATCGGGTACGACCTCTGATACAAGTAGCGGCGGTACCTCTACCGGTTCGGATGAGTAGTTTACTTTATTGATAGTTAAAAGGAGTTTTTATATGCTCTGGTTTTATTTGGTTGCTTCGGCGGCACTTGTTCCTATAAGTAATATCTTCTTTAATGTTTTAAGGGAGAGCTATTCATGGTGGCTTGTACCTGTGCTGTATATTGGATTTTTACTTGCATTTAT
>JAFPCJ010000013.1 GCA_017423885.1 Clostridia bacterium
CTCCATTTGGTCGGCTTTGCAGGTCGAGTAACGGTTTTCGCTGACTATATCTTCTATTTTGAAGCGAGCAGGCTTTGGACGCTCAAGCTGTTGCTCGGTAGGATAACCGATACAAAGCATACAAGCAGGCACAACATACTTGGGCAATCCGAGAAGCTTTCGGTGTATCTCAAAATTCTCGGTTATATCTCCTATATAACAAGAACCAAGCCCCATACTTTCGGCGGCAACTACCATATTTTGAGCCGCTATAAAGGCATCGGCCTGTGCAAGCATAAGGTCACCCTCAGCGGGAAGCCGCACCTCATCTTCATGCTTGCAAAACAGCTTATACCAACGGTAATAATCGGCGCAAAAAACAAGCACCAGCGGCGAGGCGGCAATAAACGGCTGATTATCGCAGGTCACGCTCAAGCGTTGCTTTAATTCTGGGTCCGTAACATCTATAATGCTGTAAAGCGTCATATTACCTGCAGTAGGTGCGGCAAGCGCCGCCGCAAAAAGCTCCTGCTTTACTTCATCGAATATCGGCATATCCTTATATGAGCGCACCGATTTTCGGGAGTGCAGACTTTCTATTATTGAGTTCATGCTATTCACCGAATTTCTGCGCGGCATTTTTAAGCATTTCGCGGATGGGAAGATTATACGGACAGCGGCTCTCGCATACTCCGCATTCTATACAGTCGGACGCCTTTTTGGGGAAAGCCGCATACCTTTCCTTTGCCCAGGCTTCAAGTCCGTAGCGGCTTAAATAGCCTTCCATTAGAAAAACTCCCGAGATATTGATACCGGCAGTACACGGCGCGCAATAGTTACAACGGCGGCAAAACTGCGTGCCGAGAGTATCGCGAAGCAAGCGTATCTTTTCTTGCTCGCTCTCGCAAAGTGCAGAAATATCGTTTACAGCGGCTACATTCTGCTCTATTTCGGTTTCGGTTGCCATTCCCGGAATCACTACCGTAACTGCATCGTTTTGCATTATGTACCTTAATGCAAGCGTGGCATCCTCAATAGCGCCGCCTGCAAGCGGCTTCATGCAGATAAATCCGATGTTTTTCTCCTTGCATTTTCTTATAAGCTCCTCGCCTTGGGACTCGACTATATTATACGGGAACATGACCGTCTCTACCCAATCATATTCAAAAAGCTTTTCAAAGGTCTCGGTAAGATGTGCGGTAACGCCTATATGACCTATCTTGCCTGCCTTTTTAGCCTCAAGCAAGGCTTCAAGTGCACCACCCTTGGCAACTACCGTTTCAAGCTGGTCGGGGGTGACGTTATGTATCTGATAAAGATCGATATGATCTGTACGCAGATTTTTAAGGCTTATATCAATATCCCTTGCCATACCTGCGGCATCTCGGGACATGCTTTTAGTAGCCAACACGAATTTATCCCGTCTGCCCTCGATCGCCTCGCCGATATACTCCTCGCTGACCGTATATCCGCGAGCAGTATCAATAAAGTTGACTTCCTTTTCGATCAGCGCATCCATAAGCGCTTTTGTTGTCTTGGCATCGGTCTTCTGAATAGGTATTCCGCCAAAGCCTAAACGCGATATCTCAAGTCCTGTTTTTCCCAATATTCTGTATTCCACTTATATTCACCCTTTTTATATATTTTTCGACCATTATATTATAACTCTACCGTCGACAAAATACAACTTTATTTTTAATGCAAAAGCGGAAGAAAACAAAATAATCTATTACCAAAAAGACTCCGAAGCATCGGTTTTTCCAATGCTTCGGAGTCTTTTTTTAGGAATTAGAAACTATCTTCATTTCGGTTGAATAATATCTTCCCGAACGGTATAGCTTTACCTTTACGGTACTTCCCGGTTCACATTCATTGATATATTCTTCAAAGAGTGATGCCGATTTTACTGCGTTCCCATCAAGCTCGGTTATGATATCTCCGCGCTGAATTCCCGCATCATCGGCAGGACTGTCATTATCAACGCTTTGTACCACCGCACCGTTGGGGAAACCGTAATAAGAAAGCACCTCTTCGGTATACTTTTTGCTGATGCTGATACCGATATACGGCTCGGGCTCATTTTGTCTTGAAATTATTTTGTCGCACTTTTCAACCACCGTGTCAATAGGTATCGAAAAGCCCATGCCCTCATATTCGGTAGAAACAATTTTTGAGCTGTTTATACCTACGAGCTTACCCGAGGTATCAAGCAATGCACCACCCGAATTTCCGGGGTTTATAGCGGCATCAGTCTGGATAAGCTTCACATCGGAGTCACTTGAGACAATTCGGTTAAGACCGCTTATTACACCGTAGGTCACGCTTCCTCTGAATTCAAGACCGCCGGGACTTCCTATGGTTATTACAAACTGTCCCACCTTAAGTTCTTTTGCATCGCCTATCTCTATGGGAGTAAGTCCCTTGGCATCTATTTTCAGCACGGCAAGGTCAGCCGAAATGCTGTAGCCTATTACCTGCGCTTCATAGGCAGTCTCATCAGTTGCGCCGATAAATACCTCTATACTCGCCTTTGAGGTAGATTGAACTACACTTTCAATAACATGATAGTTGGTGATTATATATCCGTCCGAGGTATAAACAACACCCGAGCCTGAGCCTGTAGACTCACTGCTTCCGAAGAAGAAATTGTTGACATAGGTGGTAGTACGGATACCTACTACGCTGTTGCTTGCCTTTTGAGCTACTGCTTCCACCACATTTGCAGCAGTTTCGTCAACCGTTATATTAACATTAGTACCGCCCTTGTCGGATGTCAGTATCTGCGTTGAGGGCTTATCATCACCCTTTACTGCAATAGCCGCCGCGGCACCGCCTACAGCGCCTATGACGGCCGCAAGCAAGGATGCTAATAAAACTATGCCTGCACTATGCCCTTTTCTTTCCTTTTTAGGCTTCGGTTGCTGATATACAGGTGGAGTAAAAGGCTGATTGTTGCCGCTTTGATACGGATAACTATAAGAATTATTAAAGCGGCTCTGCGCTTCTTGAGAAGGGGCAGTATAGCTTTGCTGCGGCTGTGAATACACAGTCTCCCTTTGAGCAGGCGGCTCATCCTGAATAATATCATTTTTAGCCTTCGTATAAAATCCGCCCTCGGGGGTCACGGTATATCCCTCTCCGTTTTCCTTTTCCATCGGCTTGCTATTGGTATCGGAGCTTACATTCTGCTCCAACTCATTTATATATTGATCATTGCGGTTTTCTTCCATTAGTCTACCGCTCCTTTCCTTTAACTACAGTCATTATATAAATCATTTATTGCATTTTTGGTTTAAAAATATGAACGGACGGTTAATTTTTATTTTGTAAGCTTCTCCTCGATTAAAACCGCTGTTACCAAAAAGCGTTCTTTTTCATTGTCGGTGCAGGTACTTAAAGTAATAATTCTATCCTTTGCCGTTACTTCAACACCCTCACGAACAAGACTTTGCGACGATGTAGGTTCAAGCGATTCCTTTAAAAACTCATTGTAAGAGGACTCATCAGAAAAGTCATACGAATAAAGTATATGCCGATCATCAAAAACAAATGGATGAGTGCCATGATCGCAATTGAAATTGCGA